>JADZDZ010000099.1 GCA_020850785.1 Candidatus Sumerlaeota bacterium
CGATTGCAGTGTCTCACCGGGGCGCACGGTGTGATAAAATCCCGCCCAGGCGTTGGCCACGCAGAGCACAAGGAACACCACCACCAGCATCGCAAGGCGCATCCTGAAAAGCTGTGGCAGAGTTGGGCGGGAATTCATGACGGTAATTTTCACGCACCTAATGCGTCCGCTCCCTACCGAGTCAACATCTAGCGCGGTTCGGTAAATGAATTTTTGGGAGATATTTTTCTTGCCGGTGTTGGTGCCGCCTTCGGACCGTGAAGCTCGCTCCCGCGCCAACCCGCTCCCGATGCAGGCACGACCATGACCCTCTTCCACCAGACCGTCGCAAACCACCCGGAAACTCCGCAGCCGCGCATTCCCACTGATGCCAAGGGATGGTGCGAGCAGGCAAGCGTCTGCGAGGAATCAGGGGATTGGACGCGCGCCGTTGTGTGCTATCGCCGGGCGGTGCAGTTGGCGCCCTTCTCTGCGGAAATTCGCGAACGGTTTGAAGATGCCATCGAACAGCAGATTCTTGCGGCGACGAAGGGTGCTTCGAAGGTGCGCCGTGTTGCCACGGAACCGCCCGCAGCGCGTGCTCGTGTCGCCGCGCGGCAGGCGCCACCGCCGGTGCGCAAGGCCTCCGCAAACAACTTGTTCAAGGTGGAGGACGATCACGAGGACGATGATGAAATCCTCGATGAGTACGATGACATCGACGAGGATGATGAGCTGCTGCGTCCGCGCGGAATTGGCGCGACAAAAAAGTCCGCCTCCGCTGCACCGCGTCATTCCTCTTTCAACGGCAAGCCACGCTATCAACGGGCGCTGCGCGTTGGAGTGATCATCCTCGCGGTGACGCTGACCTCTGCCGGTTTGGTTGCCGCCGTGGGCACGTCGCAGATGATCAAGGGGATGTTCACCGGCGGCGCCGCCGTGCTGCCGGAAGGAAAAGTTTCCGCGGAAATCCGCAAGGTCATGAATGATGCCAACGACCTGATTGACAAGGCGCAGTATGGCGAGGCGGTCACATTGATCGAATCCGCCCGGCAGGAACATCCGCGCAACGTGGTCGAGTTGAATGGCTTGATGGCCCGCGTGCATCGTCAGCAAGGCAACGACGCGGTGCGCGACAAGAAGTATGACATCGCCGCGAAGAGTTTTGCGGCGGCGACAGATGCTGATCCGCAGGATACCAACAATTGGATCAGCCGCGGGCGTGCGCTCCGTGAATACGCGCGCACGTTGTCAGGTTCCAAGAACACGACCAAGCGCCGCGAGGCGCTGGCGGATTCTTTGAAGGCATTTGAAAAGGCGATCGATCTTTCGCCCGCCTATCCCCCTGCATATCTTGGCGTGGCGCAGGTTCAGGAGGCGCGCGCCAACAAGACAAAGGCCATCGAGGCCTACCAACAGATCATCAAGATCGCGCCGGACAGCAATGAGGCCCGCCTTGCGAAGGACGCGGTCGCGCAATTGCAGAAAAAATAAGTTTTCCACAGCCCATCGCATTTCGCAGACGCAAGCTTCCTCTTTTTTCGTTTACCACTTGCACTGTTCGCATCCCATTGCACAGCCTCCGAGTCCCGTGCGAAAAAGGAATCGGAGTTTTTTTGTGCCGAACACATTACTTCCAAGAAAACGTCGCGTCGCGGCGCCAGCCCCCGCCCCTGCGCGTGGGCGCGCCGTCCAGCTTGCGCCATCAATATTGTCTGCGGACTTCAAGGACCTGCGCTCCGCGCTTGTCAGGTGTCGCCAGTCCGACTGCCATTGGATTCACCTTGATGTGATGGACGGGCATTTTGTGCCCAACGTCAGCTTCGGGCCTGGCGTCATCGAATCCATTCGTTCCGTCTCGAAGGATTTTTACTTCGACGTCCACCTGATGGTCACCGACCCGCGCATGTACATCAAGCCGCTGCTTCAGGCCAATGTGCAGTGCGTGACGTTTCACATCGAGGCCGCGCGCGAGGACACCTCGAACCTGTTGCGCCACCTCAAGCGTCAGGGGCTGCAGGCGGGCCTTGCGTTGCGCCCCCGCACTCCCGTCGCGGAAATCATCCCGCATTTCCAGCACGCGGATTTGGTGCTGGTGATGACGGTGGAACCGGGTTTCGGCGGTCAGAAATTGATTCCCGCCACGCTGAACAAGGTTCGGGAGCTTGTTCACCTTCGCGAAAAGTACGGACTCAGCTTCATGATTCAGGTGGATGGCGGGATCAACGCCGACACCGCACCACTGGCGGTCGCTGCGGGCAGCGATGTGCTTGTGGCGGGCTCCAGCGTCTTCAAGGGCGGAAAGGTGAAGGAGAACGTGAAGGTGCTGCGCAAGAGTCTGGCGCAAATCAGATAGGCGCACTCTTCGGATACACCGCGATCCTCGATCCCTGCGCGACGAAAAGTGAAAAGGGCGCGCGCGTGTTGAGGTCGGCGAATTCATCGCCGTAAATCTGCGCAAAATCGAAGTCGATCCTGCTCCTTGTGACCCTATGGGTTCGCCAGTGGGGATGGCGCACCTCGTAGCGGATCAGTTTCCCGCTCCGCGATTTTCCGTACCCCCATTGATGTTCCTTGAAGAAATGCTCGTCGGAATTTTCCGGCGCCATGATGGAAGCCTTCTCCGCCACCACGCGAAGGCGATGAGCCACACCATTCACTTGGATGCTGTGGTCGAGGCTGAAGTGATCGCCCCGGCTGCGTTTGCAGCTCTGCATGGGCGCGGCGGAGTAGGGCTCATTGTAAAGTGAGCGTGCGATGATTGCGACGATGCGCTGCGGAACGAATTCGCGTACGAACATCACGCCGCGTTCGCGTCCACGACGAACGTAGAACCGCAGGTTGATCTCCGGAAAATTCCGATAGCCGGGCCATGGCACGCCGAGAACGCGCGTGTCCAGAAAGTCGAACGCGACGAGGCTGACGAAGGCCCGCCCGTCACGCGTCTCCAGCGCCAGCCCCGGCGCGAGGCGACGCTCCAGCACCGCCGGGGCGACATCCCACGTTGCCAGAATCAGGTTCCGCCACTGCGCTGTCAGGAAGGGAAGGCCCATGGGATGCCCTTTTTCTACTCCTTGATTACAAATCACCTTGCATTCGCTGGTCACGCCAGCATGTTTCTGTGCCAGACAAAATTTTCTGCACAGGAATTTGTTAATCGTGAACCCTTCACGAAACATCCTGCTATTGTGTGCGATGCTGATCGCGCTGCTATGCGGTCGCTTGCATGCGGATACGATTATTTCCGTCGCGGCGGATGGCACAACGCAGACTTTCGCCGGTGTGACGGTGGAGAAAGGTCTTCGCGACCCTGCGGGGAAAGTTTGGCTGCAGGTGCGCTTCCCTGACAACAGAAGTCAGCCGGTGGATATTTCCCTGATACAGCGAATCGATTTCGGCGATACGGGGCAGGGCCGAAAGTTCGATATCAAGGTCGGCTCCGGCACGAACCCGAATGAAATATTCAACGGCGCGACGATCTTCAAGTATGAGCAAGGGCAGTTCGAGGCGGTGCCGCCGGATGATACCACCCGTTACCTGCTGGCGCCTGATCGCATTGCTTCATTCGAGCAGAGTGTGTCCCTTGCACCGGGAAGCAACGCAACCCCCCCGGCGGCGAATGAAGGCGGAGAAAGCGAGGACCTGTTCCAAAATTCCTCTTCCCCATCGACGACCGACAGTGGCGAAGGGACCGATGAAGATGAGGATGAGGATGCGGGCGACTCCTCTTCCGCCTCAACCAGCCCGATGACCTCCGGCGCAAGCCCAGGCGGGTTGGCCATCGGCCTCGGAGCGGCGGCTGTCTATCTTCTGATCGCCATTGTTTCGTTTATCACTTGGATATGGCTGATCGTCTACGCCTTTAAGGAAGGTGAAATCGCTCAGGGATTTATTGTGCTCTTTTGCGGCTGTTTGTTGATCAAATACTATTATGCCACCAAGTACGTCGGCGGGAATCGCGGGCTCCTGATGGGACTGTTGATGGCAGAACTGATAGGTGGGCTCCTGCTGATGCTGGCGGGGCATCTCCTATCCTAGCGGGGGCAGGGCTTTCGCGTTGACACCTTTTCTGTCGGGGACGATTTTGGGTTCTGTACCACCTAACCAGCCTTTCTCCAGCGTTGTGAGGGATTCATCCAGCGAATGAAAACACGCATTCTAGCCGCGTTGATGCTTGCCGCGATGGCCTTTACGGCACCGGCAACCGCCTTGCAGGTCACTCCCGTCGATGATTCCCTCGTTTCTGTGACAACTTCGTCGCAGGGCGATACGCGCGATGCGGCGCTTGTGGCCGCCCGCCAGCAGGCGGTTCTGGCGTCCGCCGGTCGCGTCCTCCTCGATGACAACCTGATCCGCGCCGATGACCTTCTGGCAAATTATCTTCGCAAGTACGCGGATAATTTCGTGAAGAGCGTTGAAGTCACGAGCGACAAGTTCACCGGCACCCAGAACATTCTCGAATCGCGCGTCTACGTGGACTACGAGCGGCTTGTGAATGACATGACGGAGAAGCGCTTCATTTACCGGCCCGCGTACCAGCCGCTCTTTGCAACTTTCATCGATGAAAAACTGGATGGGCAGAAGAGCGAGCAGGAGCCTGCGCGGCGCCTCGTGGAGAACGCCTTCTCCGCCCTTGGCGTGAAGTTCTATCCGCAGGAAAGCATCACCGACGTGCAGCGCGGCGTGAACCTGATGGAGGACACGATCCTGCTGGATGCGGCAGTGGTGACTGCGGAACGTCACAACGTGGAACTGCTGGTGACCGGCACGGCGTCAACAACGCTGCGCGAGGAGAAGGACCTCTACTACGACCACTATTACTTCTATGATTGCGACATGAAGATTTCGCTCGTGCGCGTGGACACCGGTGAAGTGTTGGCGGAATCAACCGCGCGTGGCCAGGCTTCCAACAAGGATCGCGCGCTGGCAATCACCGGCGCGATTGATCGCGCGGCCCGCCCCATCGCCACGGAAATCGTGCGTGAATACAAGAAGTTCTGGCCGAAGGTCGTGCAGGGCAAAACGGACTACGAAGTGTTGCTGACCGGCGTCACCGACGAACAATTGAATATCGTGCGGAAGTATCTGGGCGTGCTGGGGCCGGAATCCACGGTGGACGTGAAGAAGAAGTTCGCGACTTCCGCAGTGCTGTCGATCAAGACGACGGCCACCGAGGAGCAGTTGCAGCAGGCGTTGAAGAACTGCACCTATCCGGTGCTGAATATTGTGCGCGAAAAGTCTGACGACAAACTTGAGGTTCAGGTTTCCGGCTAACGCTGGCGAAAGAGCCTTAGTGTGAGTTCGCCCGACCACCCCGACCTTCCGCCGCCTCCGCCACCGCCCGCAGACCTGCCGCCACCGCCGCCGCCGGGCGAGCCACGACAGCACGATCCCCATAGTTCAGGGCAGCAGCCCGTTTCCAAGCTGAGGCCATCCTCCAGCGCCGCCATTCCCGTCGCGGGCAACACGGGCGCGGCCGACCAATGGACCGGGAAGTACGTCGGCCCCTACCTGATTCGCAACAAACTGTCGCGCGGCGGCATGGGCGAAGTCCTGCTCGGCTTTGACGAACCGCTGCGTCGTCAGGTGGCCGTGAAGGTGATGGATCGGAAATTGGTCACCGATGGCGACGCGATCAAGCGATTCGAGCGGGAAGCCCGCGCGAGCGCATCCATCCAGCATTCGAGCATCGCCGGCGTGTATCTCGTGGGCCTCACGGAGGACGGGCTTCCATTCCTTGCGATGGAATACATTGATGGCGGGTCGCTGATGGATGTGATCCGCAAACGTACTCCTCTTACCTTCTCTGAAATTGCGCGCGTGATGGAGGAGGTTGCCCTGGGGCTACAGGCGGCGC
>JADZDZ010000100.1 GCA_020850785.1 Candidatus Sumerlaeota bacterium
ATGTTTTGCGGCTTGAGAATCTTCGTTTCGAATCCCGGAAGGGACAACGTGGGGCGGTAGCCACGGCTTCCGATGCGGACCTGAATTCCCGCGTCGGAAAGGACTTTGAAAACCCCCTCCTGCATGCGGCCTTTGGGCAGGGCGAGGTGGATCATGGATTTGTCGGAGCCGGGCAACAGGGCTGAATTCCCTTCGGTTTGTGCGTTATTTGGGCGCGAAAGGGTCTTGGAACCATTGGTTGATGTCAAGCCTGCCTGGGTCATCTGCTGCGTCCTTTGGAGAGGTGAAAAAAAACAAAAAACCCGCCGAAAATCACTGCGGCGGGCGGGCTTACGAAAGGTCGATTGATGCAAAAACCTAAACGGCGCGCGCCTCCGCGTGTGCGAAGTGATGATGATGCGCGTGGTGGTGGCGAAGGACCGTCATAAGAGGTGTAATGGTGCCCCCAGCCCGGCGGCGCGTCAACTGCTCTTTCACCATGGCTCGCAACCCGGCTGAGTTGACTTGCGCTTTCACCCCCCATCGCGCTGCAATTGGGCCATGACTCAAAATGACCAACCGTTAGGCATCGAGGGCGCGGGAAGCCTCGATGAAATCGACCTTAGCGCCTTGAAGGGGAAGTTCGACTTCGACCTGCTCATCATCGGGTCGGGGCCGGCGGGCCAACGCGCCGCCATCTCCGCCGCCAAGCACGGCGCGAAGGTTGCCCTCGTCGAGCGCGATCCGCTGGCCGGCGGCGTCTGCCTCAACACGGGAACAATTCCGAGCAAGACGCTGCGCGAGGCGGTGCTCTACCTCACCGGCTACCGGCAACGCGGTTACTACGGCGCCAATTACCGGATGAAGGACAAGATCAGCACGCAGGATTTGTTCGACCGCACGAATCTGGTCATTCGCCTGGAACGTGGCGACATCAACGAAGACCTTGAGAACAACGGAGTGATTCGCCTCGTGGGGACCGCGCGGTTGCTGGGGCCAAACGACGTTGAGATCGAGATGGGCACCGACAGGAGCACCGTGCGCGCCCGGAAGATCATCATTGCCGTCGGCACCGTTCCGCGCCGGCCGAGCGATGTTCCCTTCGACGATGTGAACATTTTCGACAGCGATGCGGTTTTTGGTCAGGCGAACAAGATGCGTCCGCTTCCCGAAACCGTCATTGTCATGGGTGCCGGCGTCATAGGCATCGAGTACGCCTGCATGTTCGCAACGCTCGACATTCCCACAACGCTCGTCGATCCGCGCCCGAATCCGCTGGCGTTTGTCGATGACGAGATTTCGCAGTTGCTCTACACGCGCCTCCAGCAGGTCGGCACAAAGTTGATCTTCGGCGTGAAGCACAAACACATCGAGATCATCGGCCCCGCCGGCGATCCGTCATCCCACGTGAAGGTAATTCTGGAGAACGGCCTCGCCATTGAGGCGGACAACCTGCTCTTTGCCCTCGGTCGCATTCCCGTGGTCGAAAAACTTGGGTTGGACAAGGCCGGTGTCGCCGTCGATGAGCGCGGCAACATCAAGGTGGATGACACTTATCGCACCAGCGTTCCATCCATCTACGCCGCCGGGGACGTCATCGGCTTTCCGAGCCTCGCCTCCACCTCGGCGGAGCAGGGCCGCGTCGCCGCGCTGAACGCGCTCGGTGCGCCTGCCTTGTGGCATCCGGACCTGCTCCCCTACGGCATCTACACGATCCCCGAAATTAGCATGGTCGGCAAGAGCGAACAGGACCTTGTCAAAGCCAACATCCCCTACTTCAAGGGGACGGCGCTCTTTCGCGATACGGCCCGCGGAAAGATTCTGGGGGACCTTTCGGGCGCCCTCAAGCTGCTCTTCAGCCACGAAAGTCGCAAGCTTCTGGGTGTTCACATCATCGGCGAAGGCGCCACCGAGTTGCTCCACATCGGCCAGGCGGTTATGCACTTCGGCGGAACGCCAGAGTATTTTGTGAACACTGTTTTCAACTATCCAACGCTTGCCGAAGCCTACAAGATCGCCGCATTTAACGCCATCAATCGCCTTACGGGGCGAACCCGACACACCGCCCCGCTGCAGGAACAAATCTACTCCGAAGTAAATCCGGAAGATTATGTGAAGTGGACACCTACTTGACTTGCGGTCGTGGTGACATTTGGTTGTGATTTGCCTATATTAAGCTGTCGTCGTAAAGTTTCCCGCTTTTGCGCAACTTCCAATGGGTTGAATCCCGCAGGACGTTCCCCCCATGATTTGTTCCTACTGCGGCAACAATGTCCAAGGCAGCACAGTCGGTGAACCGTGCCCCATGTGCGGCAACGAACTGACGCCGGAGGCCGGTCAGGAAACCGACCTGCATGGCGGCCACACAAGGATGCAGGGTGAAGAGACGTACCAACCGCCCGCAGCCCGCGCCGCTGCGGCAGCCGAGGCGGAAGCGCCCACAATTCTCAATCCACCGAACGCGCCACCGGCCAAGGCGCCACTGCACCCGGACGTGAAGGACAGCTACGTCCCCTTCGCGGGAGGCACCGGCCTTACGGAAATCGTCAACAAGCAGGGCGGCGCCCCGCAGAAACCACTCACGGGCGCGGAAACAAAAACCCACTACACCGACGATAAGACAGCGATACTTTCCGGCGACCAGAAACCAGTGTCGCGGGTGGCCGCACCTTCCGCCAGCAGCGCACCAATCCCCACCATCCCGAACCACCCGTCCGCTGCCGGCGGCGAAAGCGAGGCGCGCCGTCGCAGTGCCGCACCCACCGCCGCCGCCGCGTCCGATGAACTGGCCTATCAGTTCCTTGGCCCTGAGGGGGTCGCAGCCCTGATTGGGAAAACCATTGGCGGCTTCATGATCAAGAAGAAGCTTGGTCAGGGCGGCATGGGCGCCGTCTGCCTTGCGCGTCAACTGTCGCTGGACCGCGACGTAGCATTGAAAATTCTGCCGGGCCATTTTGCCGTCGATCCCGATTTCGTGGCGCGCTTCACGCGCGAGGCGCTCAGTGCGGCGCAACTCAACCACCACAACGTGATTGGGGTGCATGATGTTGGCGAGGATCACGGCATCCACTACATCGCCATGGAATTTGTGAACGGCGACAATCTTGGCAACATGACGCGCCGCGATGGGAAGCTCCCCCTCGAAGACGCAACGGGCTACGTGCTGCAGGCCGCGCGGGGACTCAAGTACGCGCACGATCACGGCGTCATTCATCGCGACATCAAGCCTGACAACCTGATGCTGAACGAGCATGGCATCGTGAAGATCGCCGACATGGGCCTCGCAAAGATTCGCGGCGAAGTTGAACGCCATCGCGGGCTGGACAGCGAAGCGATCGAGGAACTCAAGAATCAAGCCTATAGCGAACTGACGATGGCAAACATTGCCATGGGAACGCCCGCGTACATGGCTCCCGAACAGGGCCGCGATGCGAGCACCGTCGATCATCGCGCCGACCAATATTCACTTGGTTGCACGCTCTACTACCTGATTGCAGGGAAGGCCCCCTTCAGCGGCAAGACCACCTTCGAGGTCATCTCCAAGCACCTTTCTGAACCGGTGATTCCCATCGAGACGCTGGTGAAGAACGTTCCGCGCGAACTCAGCTTCATCATCGAGAAGATGCTCAGCAAGGACCCGCAGCAGCGTTATCCGTCACTGCGCGAGGCGATCGAGGCCCTCGAAGCCTACCTTGGCATCAGCAGCGCGCAAGGCGCCTACACCCCGCGCGAGCACCACGTTGCGATTCTTGAGAAGGAACAACTCGCATACTATTCCGCCGCCACGCTGAAGCTTCGCCGGATGGTCACGATGGGATTCTTCGCGCTCTTTGCGCTGCTGTTCCTCGTCACCGCCGCCATGGGATCGTTCGTCGGAGCGGCTTCCGTCGGTTGCATCCTGCTGCTGACACCGGCCTTCAACTTCATCGTGCATGGCTTCCTCACGAAGGAATTCCTCTTCCGGCGACTGCGCGCGGTCGGCTTCGGAATGCCGTTCAAGAAGTGGATGCTCACGATGGGACTGGTTCTTGTCGGCGCCGTCGTCGCCTACTTCACGGGGCTGCTTATTCCGCTGTTCATTGGTGCATTGATTTCCGCGATCCTTGTCGTCGCGTATCAGACGACACTCATTCGCAAGCTGAAGAAGGAACGCGAACCGCAGTTGGTCGCCGTGCAGGACATGCTGAAACAACTCCGCGTGCGCGGTGTCGATGAGGAGGCGATCAAGGATTTCGTCTGCCGTTTCAGCGGGGCGAAGACGCGCGGCCACTGGGAGGAATTTTTTGAGGAGCTCTTCGGCTACGAAGCGATGATTCACTTCCGCATCAAGCAGGCGGCACGCGACAAGACGCAGGTTCGCAAGCGCTTCGCGACATGGCGCGACCCCCTCGCACGCTGGCTTGATGACGTGGAAGTGCGACGCAAGAAGGCGCACGAGGAACGGCAACTGGCGCGCGCGGAGAAGGAGCGCCTGAAGGCAAGCGGCATGGACGAGGCCGCCGCAGCGGCGGAGGCGAAGAAGATCGCTCAGGAAGCGGTCGATGTCGGCCTCCTTGAGAAGACCACCGTTCTCAACGCCGCTCCCACAAAGGCGGAGATTGAAAAAATCGACCGCGAACTGCACGCCATGCGCCATCGCGCGGGCCTCGGTACCTGGATTTTCCGCGCCGTGCGTCTGGCGTTTTCCCTGTTCGTGGTCCTGTGCGCTGGCGCTCTCGCCGCCAGCAAGTTCGGCATCACCGTTCCATCAGCCCTTCAGGACATCGTTCGCGCGACCTACTTCAAACTGGCGATGCTTGGTGATTCAACGGGGACGCGCTACCTTGTGATGCAATACGCGGCGATTCCCGCGCTGATCAGCGGGGTTCTTGTCCTGCTGACGGTGTTCTCAAAACGCTTTCTGCTGCCCATCCTCGTCCTCATTGGCGCGGTTGTTCACGTATTTCACGGGCCCATCTCCTCCATGATCGCGCAGACGCAACCCATGTTCACGCCGTGGGTCGCATACGCGGGGGGAATGCTCCTCTGCGTGGCAGCGTTCGTCATGATGGTTCTCTCGAAAATCGGGGGTGGAAAATTTTGAGTCCACAGGGCATCCTGCTGAAATTGCGTGGCGCCCCCCGTGGTGTCGTGTTTCTCGTCGTCCTCATTTTCGTCATTTGCTCAGGATATTACATGGCTGATGCTTTGAATCCAAGCGCGGCGGATCGGTTGACGCGCTTCAACAACGGACTTCGCAGCGAAATCGAACGCCTTGAAAAGAAACATGGGTGCCGCATCGGCGTTTCCTTCCGCGATGATGAAATTCCCTTCGAGTTCGGCTATCGCGGAAACGAGCTGTTTCATGCGGCGAGCACCATGAAGGTGCCGGTGATGATTGAAGTCTTCCACAATGTGGAACAGGGCCGCATGAAGCTGGACGACACGGTGCTGCTCAATCCCATCTGCCAAAGCATGATCGACAATTCCGACTTCGAGTGCGACGCGGAGAAGTACCTCACCGCACGGCTCGGTCAGCAGGAGACCATCCTGAAGCTGACGGAGCAGATGATCGTCGTCAGCGACAATCTGGCGACGAATCTGCTGATTCGCATGGTGACCCCCCAGCGCATCACCGCCACCATGCGCGCGCTTGGCGCAAAGGACGGCTTCGTTCTGCGCGGCGTGCAGGATGAGCTGGCCTACAGGGCCGGCGTTTCAAACAAGCTTACGCCGAATGACCTGACGACGCTGATGGCCGCCATCGCCGATGACAAGGCGGGAACGCCGGAGTCATGCGAGGCCATGCGGGAGATTCTTTTCGCGCAGGAACACAACACCATGATCCCCGCGCAACTCCCCGCGGGCACGCGCGTCGCCCACAAGACCGGCTCCATCACGAAAATCCGCCACGACACAGCGATTGTCTATACAGACAAGGGGCGCTACGTCGTGACGATCATGACGGATGGGATTGAGAATGAGGAGGAATCGACGGCCCTTGTGGCCGACCTGTCGCGCAGGATTTACGAGGGCCGCGATGACCTGCGGCCCCTCCGGTAATTCCACGAACTACTTCACCAACAATTCCACGGTGACCTTGCTCTTTGCATCGTCCATGATGGCCTTGTTCGTCTCCACGGACTTCATGCGCTTGATTTCGATCTCGGCCTGACTGCTCTTCTCCTCCAGCGTCGGGATCCTCGACTCCTCCTTTGCCTGCACCCAGAACACATGGGAGGAGCCTTCGCCGATGGAGACCACCTTGCTGATGCCTGGAACCGTCACCGCAGAGATGGCACTTGAATCGCCCTCTGAGAAGCGATCCAGCGTCACTTTCCCCATGGCACCACCCTTGGTCGGCGCGTCCGCCGCGGGAGGCGCCAGTTCATCCGCTTTCGTCTTGAAGTCCTCGACGTTCTGAATTCCGCTGACTTCCTTTTCGAGCGCTTCGCCACTCAGCTTCGTCTCAATGCGGTAGACGTCATACAGCTCAGGAATGCGCAGACGTTCCTTGTTCTCGTCGTACCACGTTTGTTTTTCTTCCTGAGTGATGTTCTTCGTCTTCTCTTCAATTTCCTTGGTGATAACCTTGCGCG
>JADZDZ010000101.1 GCA_020850785.1 Candidatus Sumerlaeota bacterium
CGGGGGAGGCGCCGGGGCTGTGGGTCACCACGAACGAGCAGAATGCGATCAAGGTTCAGGCGCGCCGGCTGATGTTTGAGTGCATGGCGACGAAGGATTGGCGGGGTGCGTGGAAGGCGTCTCAAGTATTGGAAAAAGAGGACTTATCGGGTCCTGAATCCAAGGCCAGAAATATTATGCGACAAGCCATGATGCTTGTCGATGCACCGGACTCCTACCACGTGGATTTTGCGGATGTTCGCGAGTATTTGCGGCGGGCGTGGGATGCGGCACCGGCGGACAGCAAGCGGCTGCGCGCCCGCATCGAGGCGGTTTACATGCTGACCTTTGCCTGGGAGGGGAAGTGGGCGCGGGTGGACAAACTGTCGACGGATATTATCGCGAAGAACGACGGTGATGCCTATGCGCTGGCCATGGGGCGGATTTACCACGCGGTGAGCAAGACGCGCTTCCAGATGTATGATGAGGCGTTGCAGGAGTTGGACGAGGTGATTTTTGGGACGACCATTTCAGAGGCGGACCGCCCCCGACGCGGGACGGAAAGCCTTGATCCGGTGGAACTGGCGAAGAGCTGGCGGGAAACCATTCGGAAGCGCGGCGGGGAAAGCGGCGCGGTTTCGGTGGAGCCGGTGATCGCATCCACGCCGGTTGCGTCCGGGGGAACTGCGGGGAAGTAGGGGGCTGCAACATTTTCTGAAGCTTTGTCGCGATCCAGAGAATGCGAGGGGGGGCGTCCTCGCCACGAGAAACGCGCGGGAGCGGGGTCCCGAACGGCGCTATTTTTCGTGAATGGTTTCGAGCAGCTTCGGCCAGAGGCTGAACCAGATGGCGAATTGTTCAGCTTCCAGTTTTTTGCGCGAGATTTCGAGCGCGGCGGCGGAGGCGGCAAGGCGGGGCTTTTCGACGCTCCAGCGCGCACGGCGGAGGCGCAGCGTGTTGCGAAAGACGGTGAGGTCCGACAGGTTCCCCAGCACGTCGTGCAGTTTGTCGAGCAGCTTTGCCTCGGCTTTCAGGTCGTGGCGCCCGTTGTCGGCCAGCAGGTCGACGATGAAGCGGAGCGCCTTGTTCTGCACACGGAAGGAATGCAGCGATTGGTCTGAGTGATCGGTGATGAGGGCGCGAAGGCGCCGCTTCCAGCGCCTGCGCACCTTGTGCAGCGCGCCGGTGGAATGATGGGCGTGGGTTTCAATGGCGGATGCGATGGTTCGCTCAACGATGATCAGCGCCGCGCGTGCGCTGGCGCCGGCGTGGCCGCGGGCGTCGATGCGAATGGCGGCAATGAGGGCGGTGCGCTCGTCGAGCAGTTCGCGGTCGAGCTGCCGGGCTGCGGCGCGGTGCGATCGGGGAAGGGATTTCGAGCACTTGGCGAGCCACTCGCGGGTCACGTCGAGGTCGCGCAGCGGGCCGATGTGCTTCTGCCAGGCGCGAACGCGGCGGAGGGACCGGGCGGCGGGGGATTTTCCCTCGCGCGGGATGGAGAGAAACTGCGCGAGCGCCAGAAGGCGGTTCACGGCGGTGCGCTGCGCGTGCGGCGTTTCCGGATGAACGCGCGGATCGTGGTAACTGTCCCAGGTTTCCCGGAATGTCCTGATCTGCTTGCGAAGCTCCTTTGCAAGCGCGGCGGGAAACAGGGTGTTGCTCATGGGCGAACGGTCAGTTGTCGCCCATGAGAATCCACATGGTGATGCCCGATGCGTTCTCTGTTTCCTGCACGGAGAAGGTGCCGGATTGGACGTCCGCTCCGGTGATGGAATACTCCGCAGTATCGACCGTGGGATTCACGTCGGTCAGCTTCTGGATCACCACCTGCTGCGGGGTGGAGTAGTTGGCCGTGGTGAAGGTGAGCGATGCACCGGAGAGAATCTGGAAGTCATCCTTTCGTTCTGTGCCGGAGGTTTGAACGATGGACAGGTTGACGGTGTGGCCGGGGTTGGAGCCCAGCGACACGTCGAGCGTGGCGCTCGATCCTTCGTTGATGGTGAGGACGCCGCTGTTGAAGGCCGCGCCGGAGAGCGTGATGCTCGGTTCGGGAATTTCGAACGTGATGGGGAGCAGGCCCGGCGTGTAGGGATTGGCGCCGCTGTAGGCGGTCCAGTCGTTCTTCGAGTCGGTGTCGGCGGGGGAATTGCGCGTGGCTCCGTCGGCGCCGGAAAGAGTGACGTTGTTGGTGCCGTCGGTTCCGCTGGTGGTGACGCCGGGTCCCCAGCCGACGGTGGTGTTGGCGGTGTTGATGCTGCCCCAGCCGACGCCGTCGATGACGTCGTCGTCGTGGTAGATTTCCTCAGAATCGCCATCGGTGGGATCGATGTAGACGAGCTCAATGTTGTCGCTGTTGGAAAGCGATGGTTCGCCGGCATCGCCACGGACCATGGCCGGCGTGGCCGTTCCGTTGAAGGTGCGGCCGCCATCGAGCACGAAGACCTGCACGGCGGCGTTGTTGCGGTTGGAGACAACGGGGATGGTGTCGATGTAGGCCTGATCGGGGGCGGCGCGGTTGAACACGACGATGATGCCGCCGGGTTCGATGGTGGAGCCGGTGGGGAACTTGATGTAGCTTTCCGACGTGGCGCCCACGTTGTCGTCCGTGATCATGACGTTGTCGAGAATGAACCCCTGATCGGAGATGTTCACGAGTTCGACAAATTCGGTGGTGGCGAGTGCGTTCACGGAGTGGGCGAATTCCGTGATCATGAGTTTGCCTGCGGCGAAGGGGGCGCTGGGGACCTGAATGAAGGGGGCGACCTCCTCCACGAGGTAGCTGGCGGGATTCGTCGCGCCGGAAGGGGGAATGGTAGCGGAGGCGGCGCCGGCGTCGGTGGCCTGCACGTAATACTCGACGATGGTGTCAACGGGCTGCGCGGGGATGGGGGTGTTGGTCTGCCAGGTGGTTCCCGATCCGAGGCTCATGGGAATGGCGGTGTAGCTGGGGCTTCCCGCAACGCGCCAATGGGCCGTCACCGTCAGGTTCGGCGCGCTGTTGCCGTCATCGTCGATGACGTCCGCAACAAGGTGGGCTGTCGAAATGGCGGAAACGGTGGAGGGAATGGTTGCAAGGTTCGTGAGCACGGGCGCATCGCCGCGCACGGTGTAGGAATCGGGGCCTGCGGCTCCTGAAACGGGGAGGAAGGCGCTGTTGGAAAGGGTGTCGGTCGCACGGGCGTAGTACTGGACAAGGGTGCCTTCGGACTGGGCGGGGATGGACGTGGTGGTGGTGTAGGTGGTGCCGGAGGCGAGCGGCATGTTGATGGTCGTGAAGCCGCCGCTGGTTCCCACGCGCCAGAGAAGCTGAACGCTGGAGATGCCGTCGGGATCGGTGGCGTCCACGCTGACGCTTACGGTCTGGGCGGTGTCGGGGTCTGCGGGGGTGCGAACGAGGTTTGCCATGACGGGGTCGTTGCCGCCGACGCCTCCGTAAACCAGCGCCACCCAGGCGTTGTTGTCGATGTAGGGATTGCGGTTGTTCTGGAAGGCAAAGACGCGGTCGTTGCGCTGCTGTTCGAAGGAATCGACGGGGTCCTCCGCGTTCCATGCGAGGAGGTCATCAAGGTAGCCCATCTGCTTGGGGCCGAGGGACTGGCCGCGGGAGATGAGGGAAAAATCTGAATAGCGGGTGTCCATGTAGAGGATGCCGCGCGCGACGTCCCCGCGATGGCGCGGGGAGACCTGCCAGACGCCACTCTTGTAGTAGTTCTGGTCGGCGGGAAGGCCGGTGAAGTTGGGCGATGCGGTGCCGCCGGTGACGTAGCCGTAGAGGTCGTTTCCGCGGGAGGAATTGATGCCGTCATCGCAGAGAAACAGGTGGTGCATGTCCGAGACCTTGGGGCTGGCGCTGGCGCCATAGCTCTGCGGCCAAGTGTGTTCGCGATTGATGGAGATCGCCCATTCGGAGGTGGGGCGCGTGTCGTTGGTGTAGAGCATGCGGACCTGACCGCCGCCGACGTTGTCAACGGAGCCGAGAAGCATGTCGCGCGCGGCGTCGTAGCTGTAGGTGTTCACGGTGTATCCGCGCTGGCCGGAAATGATGGCGCGCAGTTCCGTCTTCAGCGCGAGGCCGGTCTGGCCGCTGATGGTTTGGTAGTAGTCCGCAGGTGGCGTCGCGGAGGCGATGCCGAAGGAACCGGCGATGACTGCGACGGCGAGCGCCGGGAACGAGCGGATGATTCTGGTGATCAAGGCAATGTTTCTCCTAAGCTGTGCAACCCGGCATCATTGTGGGAACGCACGAGCCTGACAAGCGGAATGGGGGAATAGGGAATGGGGAATGGCGGACAGAATCACCTTGGGGGTGATGAGGCGGCGATTGGCAGCGGAATGGGGGAATGGGGAATGGGGAATAGGGAATGGCGGACAGAATCACCACCGAAGGAATGAGAGTGGGGGAATGGGTTAAGCGGGAATGCGCGGACGGGAAGTCCGTGGGCGCGATGGGGCGCGGACAAAATCAAGCGCAGCGGGTTGTGATAAGGCGGAAGAGGGCCCCGGCGTTATTCCATGGTAAAGGGAATGGTTCCGTCCTCGCGCCGTTTGCTGACGGGCTGGCTGCCGTAGAGTTCGGAATCGTGAAGGTCCTCCATGCCTCCGCGGGAACCGGGGGAGGAAACAGGGGGCGGTGGTGGCGCGGGGGACATGGGACGGCGTGGGATGATGGGCTTGGGGGGCGCGGGTGTCTGGGGCGATGAGGATGAGGGCGCTGATGAGGAGAGCGGCGGGGCGGTGGTTGTGATGCCGGGAAACTGGGAGGAACTGCGGCGCGACTCTGCGGCGCTCTCGCGATTCGCGCCTTCGACCGATGGCGGCGCGCCGCGGAAGCTGGAGGTGGAAGTTTGTGTGGAGGATGCGGACTGGGAAGCGCCGCTGTTCTGGGCTGGCTGGGCCGGAGGCGCTGCGGGGCGTGGCATGCGGGCAAAGTCATCGCCCGCTTCGGAAGCAGCCTTCAGGAGGGCGAACAACTGGCCGGAGGCGACGAGCGCGTCCTTGTACTTGATGGTGCGTGGCATCCAGTCGGAGAAGTCGGGAAGGAATTCAATCGTCGGGTAATACTTGCGCGATTTCGCCAGCAGCAGGTTGTAGGCGCGGGCGCCGTCGTCGTCGACGATCTGCGTGGGACTCTGCTGGGTGACGAAACGAATATCGTCATAGAGCCTTTCGGCCATGATGACGAGGAGACGCTTTGAATCCATGGGTGCTCTTCCAGCTTCCCTTGGTGTCGGTTTGCTCAGGTTTGATGCAGGGCAAAACGCACTTTGCAAATGGTATCGCTAGGAATACCTGCGGCGACCAACTTGCCAAGCATTTTATCCAATGCGGCTTGGGAAATTCGGTCGATCAGGAAGGCTTGTGAGGGTCCTTCCGTGGCGATTTTTCGGTTTCCCACGATGGCGGCGGCCTGTTGCGCCAGATTTGCGTCGCTGGTGCGAATGCGCAGGTAGTAGCGGTGCTCCGCCTGGTCGGGGGTGGTGACTTTGCGCGTTCCCCTGGGGATGCGAAGGGGCTGGGGATCGGGGGCGCCGGCCTTTTGGAGCTTCGCGGCGAAGATGGCGTCGGCAAGGAGGCCGCTGCCGGTACTTCCCTGGCCCGCGCCGCGCCCGAAGTACATCGTCTGGCCGATGGGGTCGGCGTCGATGAGGACGGCGTTGAAGACGTCGCGCACGCCCGCGAGGACGTGCGTGGCGGGGATGAAGGCGGGGCCAACGATGAGCGAGGCGCTTCCGTCCGGGAGTTGCGTGGCGGAGGCAAGGAGCTTGACCGCGAGGCCGTTTGCCTTCGCGTAGGCGCTCTCTTCGGGTCCCAGCCGCGTGATGCCATCGAGGGCGACATCGCCCACGTTCAGTTCCTGGCCGAAGGCAAGGGAGGCGAGGATGACGAGCTTGTAGGCGGTGTCGTTCCCTTCCACGTCGAAGCGGGGATCGGGTTCCGCGTAGCCAAGGGCCTGCGCGTCGGCGATGGCCTTTTGCATCGTGAGGGAACCGTCGGCATCAAGCTGCGTGAGGATGTAGTTGCAGGTGCCGTTGACGATGCCGTGGATGGCGGTGATGCGATCGGGAGCGAGGCCCGTCTGCAGCGAGGAGATGATGGGAATTCCGGCGCCGACACTGGCCTCGTCTAGGAGCAGGGCGCCGTTCTTCGCGGCGAGTTCGTGCAGTTCGCCGCCGTGCGCGGCGATGAGGCCCTTGTTGGCGGTGATGAAGTGCTTCCCCGCGCCGAGCGCCGCACGCGCGATGTCCGCAGCGAGCGTTGGTTTTCCGTCGGGGCCAACGCCAACAAGCTCGACGACCGCATCCACGTTGGCGGCGGTGGCGGCTTCGCGCCAGTTCGTTGTCAGCTTTGCCGTGGGGGGCGGCGTGACACCGCGCGGGCGGTCAAATTCCTTGTCGGCGATCCAGACAAGCTCGATGGGAACGCCGGCGCGCGCGGCCAGCAGTTCCTTCTTCTCAAGGATGTGCCTTACGAGGCCGCTGCCAATGTTGCCAAACCCGATGAGGGCGATGCGGAAGGATGTCATGACCTGCCGTGATCCTCCACGGAGCTGTGTGCGATTTCGGGAAGCTGGACCATGCTGCGCACGGTGTTCACGCGGGAGATCAGCTCGTCCTTGTTCACGGTAAGGAGGCGATCGAGCGAGAAGTCCTCCACCGCGAAGGATGCCATGCAGGTACCCACGTGGACGGCGCGAACGAGGTTGTCATCGTTGATTTCGCCGAGCCGCGCGAGATAACCGACCAGCGCGCCGGCGAAGGTGTCACCCGCGCCGGTGGGGTCCTTCAGCTGGGCCAGAGGGAAGGCGGGGAAGAAGATCATGCGGTCCTTCTGGAAGAGCACGGCGCCGTGTTCCCCCTTCTTCATCACGACGGTTTTTGGACCAAGATTGAGCAGTTCACGGCCGCATTCGATCAGGTTGACCTTCTCGCAATACTGGCGCGATTCGCCCTCGTTGACGAGGAGGATGTCGCAGCGTTTGATGACTTCGGTCAGCAGTTGCTTCTGGCCTTCGATCCAGAAATTCATGGTGTCGATGGCGACCAGCTTGGGGCGCTTCATCTGGTTGAGCACGTCAAGCTGCAGGGCGGGATGAATGTTGGCGAGGAAGAGGAAGGGAATCTCGCGCTGCGCGTCGGTGAGTTTCGGGCGAAAATCCGCGAAGACGTTCAATTCGGTCGTGTTCGTGTGCGCCTGATTCATTTCGCGCTGGTAGTAGCCGGACCAGTGGAAGGTCTTTCCCTCCACGATTTGCAAGCCGTCCATGTTGATGCTGCGGCCGCGGAACTTGGCGATGTGCGCGGGATCGAAGTCCTGTCCCACAACGCCGACCATGCCGACGTCCGTGAAGTAGGAAGCGGCCACGCTTGCGTAGGAAGCGGAACCGCCAAGGGCTGAGGCAACGCTCCCGTGAGGCGTTTCCACGGAGTCAAGTGCCACAGAGCCAACAATCAAAGCCTTCGTCATCGAAAAATCCTCAAAAAGTCAAATGAGGGGGAAGGAAGCCGCGCGGGCGTGGGGGGGGTCAACGGATAGAGTCGGGGGGATTTCCAAAAGGGACCGCGGAGCAGGCGCTTTGAAAACAGCCCGGAGGTTCCCCAGGGTTCCGGTGAGAAATTCGGTAAAGATAGTAATGACAGTTTGTTTCACCAATCCGGTTGCGCGAACAGGCGGGCTGGCTAGACTCAGCGTCCCATGGCTTCCGCACTTCGTGAAATCGTTCGATCCTACAAGCGCAACCGGCTGGAGGCGCGCGTCCATCAGGCGAAGGGGGAGGAGATCAAGC
>JADZDZ010000102.1 GCA_020850785.1 Candidatus Sumerlaeota bacterium
CACATGCAGGCGACCTTCTGGTGTAACGCGCGGGCGCACTTCCACGTAGTTGGTTCCCGCAATGCTGGCGCATTCGGGTTCGCGGTCGCTACAGACCTTCACATACCTGCTGCCGGCGTAGTAGTTCCTGTAAATTTCAAGCACATCCTTCGTCGTGATGCCGTCGGAAATGGGCGCGTTGATGACCGCAAGGATTCCGCGGACGATGGGGGCGGAAACCGGCGTGAAGGAAATGGATTCCAAGCGGGAGCCGGCTTCGCGCAGCAACTGCACGCATTCGGGAACGTGCTGGTGATCGAGCACCTTGTAGGGACGAAGCGTTTGCGCGCGCGTGGGGTGATGCGTGCCGTCCTTCGCCTCCGCGCCGGAGCCGGATGATCCCGTCATGGCGACGACCTGTGGCACGCCGGACAGGAGGCCCTTGGCGGCGGCGGGAAGGAGCGAAAGGTTGATCGACGTGGCGAAGCAGCCGGGGGATGCGATGAGCTTCGCAGACTTGATTTTTTCGCGATTGAATTCGGGGCAGCCGTAGACCGCTTCCGCGAGCAGTTCGGGGCGCGGATGCGTGTGGTCGTACCACTCCTTGTAAACTTCGCTGTCGCGCAGGCGGAAGTCGCCGCTAAGGTCGATGATGATCTTGTCGGTGGACTTCACGGCGTCGTAGAGTGGCGCAAGAACGTCCGCCGCGCCGCCGTGGGGGAGTGCGCCGAAAATCACGTCGCTGTCCGCGATGATCTGCTCCTGCGACGGATTGCTGAACTGCAAGTCCGTCAGTTGCGCAAGGTTGCGATGCACCTTGCTGACGGGAGTGCCCGCCTTGCTGCGGCTGGTGGCGTGGGTGATGCGAACCGCGTCGCCCGCCGTGTGGAGGAGGCGAAGAATCTCCCCGCCGCCGTAACCCGTGGCGCCGAGGATTGAAACGCGAATTTGTTTTGTCGTCATTCCTTGATCTCTACCTTGAAGCCGCAAACGTCAGCGACAAGCTGCGCCAGTTGGATGGGTTCGTTCCTCGCGTTCGCGCAGGGGATGTGCATTTCGCGCGTGATGTAGGAGGTGCCGACGGAATTGTCGGTGACGGGGCCGCTGATGATCTGCGGCACGTGCTGCTTGTCGCGAAGGAAGTTGATGCCGCCCCAGGCGCCGACAAGGTCGTTGGCGCACAGGATGCGGGCACGCGTGCGGCGCAGGATGCTTTGGTCGTCGAGGATGCTGCCAAGGTTGTAGCCGCCGATGACACCATCGCCGAGTTCCAGCACGATCAGTTCGGGATCGCTGCGCTCAAGTTCGGTGATGACGGAGCGCGCCACGGAGGCGAGGTCCTTCGCATTCACGGTGCTGGGGAGGCCGCAATGCAGGAATGAGGACACGGAGATCGCGCCGTTGTCCTGCATGGTCAGAATGTCCTTCAGCGCGGCGACGCCGCTAAGCTTCCCTGCGGCGACGCGGATGCCGCTGTGGCTGATGAGGCGGATGACCTCGCCTGCGGCGTAGGTCTTTCCCGCGTTCATGCAGGTGCCAAGCACGAGGAGCAGCGGCGGACCCTGCGGGCTGATGGCGTCGGAGGGGGGAAGCGCAAAGTCCTTGATGTTGAGCGGCTTGCCGTTGCGGATCACCTGGCCCAGAACTTCAAGCGGAATCGGCGCGCCCATCTGCTTGCTGGCGGATGTATAGACGCCGCAGACGCCGCCAATGTTGAGCAGCGAGAGCATGTCGCCCTCCTTCACGGCCTTTGGGACTTCGCCCATGTAGCCGTGCAGCGCCTGACGCGCGCCAAGCACGCCGGCCAGAATGTTGCCGGTGACAACCTTCGACATGCGGCCGCTGGGGAGTTCGATTTCGCCGTACACCTTTCGCTCTCCGTGCGCGCGGAAGACCACGATGGCGCCTTCTTCGGCGGCGACGTCTTCGGAAATTTCCGCAATCGGGCCCAGACGGGCGGGCGATGTGGCGGAACCGATGCGGTCCAAACGGACCTTGCGCGTGAATTTCAGCGGAGAGGATGCCGCCGCAGCGGGGGCTTTTTCGGTGAGATCGGGCAACGAAGTCTCCTGAGTGGTCATGACTTCCCGTAAGCTGGAAGTGTGCCGCGTTCGGCGCAAGGCGTGTTGTGAACACGGCGGCAGCAATGCGCTAGTGGATGGCGGCCTCCGCGATCAATGGTTTTTTGCTGCGGGAAGCTCTGGGTGAAAGCGGGCGGAGAGCCTTGAAGCCTTAGCTGCCCTGCCCCGTCGGACGACGACCGAGGAAGTAGTAATCCTGCGCGCCAAAAAGTGCGTCGTTCAACTTCTTCAGATTGGATTTCTCCGTATCGGTGCCTTCCACGCGAAGGCGTTCCTTTTCCGCGACGGTGTTGATCCCTTTCCACTCGACGGAGAAGAAGCCGGTGGTCTCCGCCATGAGCGCGAGCATTTCCGGGAAGATGAGGCGTTCGTGCGTGAGGTCGAGGTGGAACCAGTGAAGCGCCTTCAACGTGTGCGGGTTGATTGTTTCGATGAGCACAAGGCCACCGGGCTTGAGGCCGCGATAGGCGAGCTTGAGGAGCTTCATGATCGCTTCCGGCGAAAGGTGCTCCACGAACTGGAACATGGAGATCACATCGTGGGATTTGGGCGCCAGTTTTTCCAAATATGCGAAGGCGTCATCCTGTTCGATGTTCAGGCCGCGCTGGCGACCCTGCTTGATCATGACTTCGTTGATGTCCACGCCCTGCGCCGTCCAGCCGTGCTCTGCGGCGAGTTCC
Source organism: Candidatus Sumerlaeota bacterium (assembly GCA_020850785.1). Taxonomy (GTDB): domain Bacteria; phylum Sumerlaeota; class Sumerlaeia; order SLMS01; family SLMS01; genus JADZDZ01. Next base: position 2,741 of record JADZDZ010000102.1, read on the forward strand.
ACAAAGATTCCATCGCCACAGGCCACGTCGAGCAGGCTTCGCTTTTCGCCTTCGGGAAGCGGCTGAAGGTTTGCCTCCAGCAGCGTGAGGTATTCCTTCTGCCGCGCGCGCAGTTCGTTTTCGTCGCCGCGGTACTGTCGCTGAAACCGTAGGTACGCCAGATCGAGTTGGCGCTGGAGCAGTGCGTTGTTCTGATCGGTGGCCGGTGATGGCGCGGATGCGGCGGCGGGCGCGGTGGTCTCCTGCGCGGGTGGCGCATCGCCGCGTGATTCGCGCGGGGGGGTGGTGCGGGGAACGCGCTTTTCGCGCGCGGAATCCTGCACTTCCTGCTGCACGGTTTCCAGCATCTCCTGATGAATCGTCATCTGTTCCGTGAGCACCATCAAGCGTGCGCGAAGCTCCTTGATGTTCGTTTCAAGGCTGCTGGTTTGGTTGTGGAGGAACTGCGCCGCGACTGTGTTTTTTTCCAGTTGCGTGTCGCGCTCATCAAGGCCCTTCCAAAGGTCCTCAGCGCGATCATCGATGCTTTCGTAAACGAGGCCGAGCTCCGTCCAGAGGCGGCTTGCATCAAGGCGCGCGGTGCTGACTTCCGCGTGAAGGTCGCGCTGCGTGACGCCAAGCTGGTTGAGGCGATTGGCCACGGCGCTGAGATTGTCGAGCACCAGTGCCAGCGATTGCGACATGTCCTCCATGTTGCGGGTGATGCCGCCCACGTTGCGCTGCACCTGTTCGAGGTGCTGTCCCACGAGACTGCCCAGACGGGAGGCGCCACTGTTTTCGTGGGGCACCATGCCGAAGGGATAGATGATGTTCGTTTCCATGACGCGCATGCGTTCGCGCAGCGCATCGATTTCGCTGGCGAGCACCTGCAACGCCTGAAGATTTTGGAAATTGTAAGTGGCCTGCGGCGCGCTGACGAGGCGCAGGGAGCGCGCGAGAAGTTTTTTGAAGAAGCGGAGGCGCGAGCCTTCGGGAACCTTGTCCACCGACTGGTGTTGGCGCATCACCTTGAAGATGGCGCGCTCCAGTTTGCGGAATGTCGAAGGAACGGGCTCCTCGACGCGGCGTTCCCGGTGGCGCCCCGCGGGGCCGCCGTTCTGCTGCGTGGGGGAAAGCGCGTTTTCCTGATCGAGAACTTTCTCGATGTTTTCCACGATCTGGTTCGC
>JADZDZ010000103.1 GCA_020850785.1 Candidatus Sumerlaeota bacterium
CGCTGCCGTTCGAGCGCGCTCGAATTGATGATCTTCCCCCTGTGAATCGTCAGCGTGGTGTCGTTGTCTTCCTTGTCGCGAATGCTGAGCAGGCCCGTGCTCTTCCCCATGCTGATGAATTGCAGGACTTCCGGGAGTTGTATCTGCTTCAGGTTACCCTGCATGAGAGTCTTCCACCGTCGCGATGTCGATTTGTTGCGGTGTCACCGACCGCGTTAGTCTTCCTTGAACAGATTGTCGAGCTGGTCCTCGACGTCCTTTTCGATCTGGATCTGCTTGCCGACGGGAATTTTCTTCTGCCGTGCCTGGCTGATCGTTTCCTTGAGGGACTTTGAGCATTCCTTGGAATACAGGCGCACCATGCCGATCGTCGTGCGATCATCGAAGATGACCGTGAGGATCGTGTTGTTATCGACGAGGATGTTGTGGATGTGGTCGCGCTCCCCCTGATGGAAGAGCACCGAGAAGTCGGTTTCGCCGACGAGCTTCGCCATGGCGCGCGTGGAGGCGAATGATCCCGCGATCAGCGCCGCCAGCGCGTCGGTGTCGATGTTTGCCGTGAAGCCCTTCTTGGCGAGACATTTTCCGTCCGCGTCAACGAGCATGGCGCATTTCGCTTCGGACTGCTTCAGCATCTGAAGTAGTGCCCGATGGATCTGCGTGATCTCGGTTTTCGTGAGAATCAAAGGCTGGTTAGCCATCTGCTGGTCCTTTCGTCGCTGTGCCCTGGATTATCTCGTCAGCCGAGGGGTTCTTTCCCCGATGGTGCGATCTTCACTTCGCCCAACTTTCCGTTGTATGTGACGAACAACGATTTTTCCGGATCGTCCTTCACATGCACGTCCAACTTTGGTTCCACGGCGTCGTCGGATTCGAACTTCCAGAACTTCGCCGCGGCTCCGCCGTGAATCTTGTCTTCCATGCCACGATAACGAAGCTTGCGGCTCCATGTGGAACCGAAAATGCCGAGGAAGGAAACCTTGCCGGTGATCTGGTACTGGTTCGCGTCGCCGCCCGCCAGATTTGCGAGCGTCAGGTTGGCGCTGCCCAGGCCCATGCCGAGCACGCGGGCACCGCACTTGTGGATGACGTTGAGTGTCGGCGCCTCGTCCTGCGATTTCGCGGGGGCGGCGGCCTTCGCCTGCTGAGGCGGCGTCGAAGTCGGGTTTGGCAGCTTCGGAATGCCGCCCTTCTTTTCCTCCGGCTTTGCCGGTGAGGACGCGGATGCCAATTCATCCTCGTTCTCGTCCATTGGTTCGTATTCGTCATCCTTCACCGCAGGCGCCGCGACCTTTGCGGGGGCGGGCGGGCCGGACTTGGAGGTGGAGGCGGCGGGCGCGGGCTTCTCGCTCGCGATGCCGGACGTGGTGTCCTTGTTCAGCTTCTTGATGACGAGTGAGGAGATTCCCTTGAGCGTGTCCTTCACTCCCTGTCCGTTCACCGCAACGGCTTCGTAGACGGGAACCTTGCCGGAGTTGAGAACCTTGTTCAACTCCTCCATCGTGGAGACCTGCGGCATGTCGCGCTTGTTGTACTGCAGGACCCACGGGACACCTTCCACGTCATCGGGGCCGTTTTGAAGGTGATAGCCGTACTCCTCAAGGTTCTGCTTCAGGTTTTCGAGTGAATCGATGTTTTCCTGAAGGCGGTCGCGCTGGCTGTCGGCGACGAACACGAGGCCATCGACGCCGCGCAGCACGAGCTTGCGGGTGGCGTTGTAGTAGACCTGGCCGGGAACCGTGTAGAGCTGGAACTTTGTCTTGAAGCCCTTCACTTCGCCGAGGTCCAGCGGCAGGAAGTCAAAGAACAGCGTGCGATCCTGCTCCGTTGCGAGCGACACAAGGTCGCCGCGGAATTTTTGCGGAACCGTCTTGTGGATGTGAATCAGGTTCGTTGTTTTGCCGCAAAGGCCGCATCCATAATAAACAATCTTGCAGGATAGCTCTTTGAAGGCATAGTTCAGTGTAGCCATGGAACGCGGTGAAGTCCTCTCTAATAAAGCCTAGGGTTAGCGCACACCCAGCGTAACGTTGTTCAATTTTTCGGCGGCGGCGCGGATTTCAACGCGCACAAGGCCGAGGTTTGCCTCCGGGTTTGCGACACACACAAGGAAACCCGAGCGCGTGGCGTTGAAGAACATCTTGTTCGTATCCGTCTCCACGATGAAGGAAACAAGGTCCCCCTGTTCCATCTTCTTCGTGGCCTTTTCCGTGGAATTGATGATCGAGGAGGTGAGTGCGCCCATCATCTCGTCATTGAGCTCCGTGGCAAAATCGCTGGCGACAATGATGCCGTCCGCGGCGACCACGAAGGACCCGATGACACCCGGTGTTTTGTTCAACTCTGCCAGAATTCGATCCATATTTCACCACTCCTGATGGGTGCTTGTCGTTGTCGGCTGTGCGCTCATGCTCAGAAATCCAATGCCGCCTTGTCCCGGGCGGAGGCGCCGGAAATGGCAAGCGCCGGATACTTCCACTGAAGGAACTCGCGCGTGCTCTTTGCAAGGACGCCGATGCGGGAGAAAATTTCCTCCGGCGCGGAGCGCCCGCTGAAGAGCAGCATGACCCCAAAATTCTGGTTCAGCGTGGTCGCGAACAGGTAATGCTCGCGGCTTTCCAGCATCAACCTGCGAACCTTGGACAGGCCGTTGTCCTGCATCAGTTGGCCAAGCTGGTTTGCTTCGGCGGAAATCTTCGCCACCAGCGTGTCCAACTGCACCTGCACGGGAAGCTCCTTCCAGACCACCAGCCCTTCGTTGCTGTAGATCACGAAGCCTTCCAGCCCGTGGCTCTTCTTCATCATGCTTGCCAACTCTTCAAACGAAAACACCTGAATGAATCCGCCGGTGGGGCTCATTTCCAAGCCGCCCTGCTTCGCCTGCGCGGCGCTTGCCGCCTGAAGCTGATCGCCCCGCAGCGTTGCGGCCTGACCCGTGCCGACCAATTCGGGAATCGCCAGCGCAAGAATGTACGGTCCCGCCGACAGGAGAATCACAACCTGCAGCACAACCGTGAGTGGATGCACTGCAATCGTCAGCGCCGCCAATGGGTCCATGGTGCCGTTGGCGTTTGCGGAAATTCCGCCAAGGAACGAGCAAATCCAGCGCAGCAGAAGATACACAACCGCCGTCCCCAGTGCCATTCCGAAATTCGCACGTGGGTTCGTGATCATGGACACCACAAGATACACGATGAATTCGATGATGACGACGATGACAAGCATTCCCATGCCTGCACCGACCTGCTGGCCCAATCCTGCCATGCCCATGGCGACGGCAATCAGGCCGATGAGCGCCAGCAGGAGGATCAGGTAATTTCGGTTCATTGCTGTCATAGAATGTATGATCTTGGCCGGATTTCGAGGTCTTCCTTAGGGAGCCTGATTCAGCAGTTCTCCGACAACCGTCTGGAAGCGGTAAAGTACTTTCCCCAGACTTGGTGTTGATTGTATCGCAAGTGACACCAGACTGCCCTGACGCACAAGCACAATAAGCTGAACTTGTGCGGTTTCAATGATGCCGAGCCTGACTTCCCCCACTTCCAGGTCCTTGCAGGCCTGAAGATTGTCGCGGTAGAAGCGGTAGGCCACCTCTGCGGCGGCCTCTGCCCCTTCCACGGCCGGCTCCCCCGCCCCCTTGGGAATGACCGCAATGGCCACAATGGAGCACTGGGTGTGCATCTCCTCGCGGATGTGCTCCAGAATGTCCCGGCTGGTCATGGAGGGCTTGCGCATGAACCCGCTCTTCATGGGAAGCGGGGTGGAAAGCATCTCATGCTTGCGCAGCTCAATAAGGCCGCGATTGAGCAACTGAACCTGCGGGTCCAAAGGATTTAACGAATTTAGCGTCTGCAGCGTGGCGTCGGCCTCAAGGAGCCGCCGCAGCCGGATCAGGCACTTGGCCTTCTCCACCAGAACACCCATGGCAGTGGGGGCATCCGCTTCCGCCTTGGCGATTTCCCGAAGGGCCTCTTCGTAGCGCCCAAGATCGCCCAACAGCCGTGCCAGCAATGTTCTGCCGGCAATGGACCGTGGGGCGTGGCGTACGCCCCGCTGGCACAATTCCAGTGCCTGAATGTACTTTTTTTGGCGGCGCAGTGCATGGCAAAGGGGGATGTACGCGAGCGGATTACGCCCGGAAAGGAAATCGCTCTCTAGCTGAACCAGTTCGCCGACAGCAGCCATGAAATGGTAGGTTATGGTTTCCTTCGCGCTGGCTCGATCATTCCAGTCGCGAAAGTTTTCTCGTCCACTCTACAGTATCGTGCCTATTCAGACTTTCATAATGGGACGCCAACAGACGCAAGGACTTGTTCGATGTGATCGAACATTCAGGGGTTTTTCCGGGGGAAGTGGGGGTGGAAAGCGGGAATTTTGGGCTTGAAAACGCCAAGGCAGAGGGTCTGCTGAGGAGGACCCGGCTCATGTCAAATCCATGAACGCCGCGCCCGGTTCGCTGGCACCTTCGCGATAGAACTGCGGGAGGGTGTAGTAGCTGCCGCGCAGGAGGCTCCGGCGTTGGGAGCTTCCTGTGATCGGGGTGGCGAGCGCCTTCGCCATCTGGTATTTCACGATCTGGCGGGAGAATCGCAGCCCCTGCCGGGCCTTTGTGTAGGCACCGGCGAAGTCTCCCCCGCGGAGCAGTTCACGGGCGGTGTCCATGCTCTTCTGGACGGTTCGCATGCGCTCCTCATTGTTCAGCCCGAAGCGCGCTGCCGATAGCTCTCCTTCAATCAGGAGCAGTTTCGCAAAGCGCACTTCGAGTTGCTCGACCACCATGCGCGCGACCAGAGGAAGGCGTTTCTGGATCGCCTCGGCGCATTCCTGCGCGCGCTGCGTCCCTGCGGAGATGAGCACCAATCCGGTAAGCTCCAGCGCCCCCGCAAGGAAGCGTGCCGCTCCGGCGCGATCGCGCTGGATTTCCAGCGCCTCCGCCGCGGGAAAATCAAGGCGCCACGCCTTCCAGGCGTTGTCACCGGCCAACATGATGTCGATGCCCGTCCGGTGCATGTAGGCTTCGTCCACGAAATAATCCTCCTCGTAGCCGTTCATGCGCAGCACGATCAGGTAATCCAGTCCGTGGCGTATCACCGATGCATCGAGTCGCGGGTGGCCTGTTTCAATGAGGACCGGCTCGGCGCGCCCTTCAGCGAAGAAGTCGTTCAGCAGTCCGATTTCCTGAGCCAGAATCGCCGCCTCGCAGAAACGGTCGCGACCGCTGTAGGGAGTGGGGCCGCTCATGGCTTCGAAGAAGTCGAGCAGCACTCCGCGCGCGCCGGAGGCAAGTGCGTCGTAGACCTGCAGGCGCAGCATTTCCGGGTCGGGGCCGAGCAGGTCCTTGCGCGGCATGGTGGAAAAATTTGCGAGGAAGGGAAACCAGTCGAGCGCGCGCGGCGACAGGCGCGAAACCCACGGATCATCCGCGAACATGCCGGCGGCGCGTTCCGTGTCGCTGATGGAAACACGCAGCCCCGGCACGATCACGGGGCGCTGCGGAATATTTTCGTCGCGCGTCAGGGCGCGCACTGCAGGGCCGGGCTGCTGGCAGAAGCGCGGCGCGCTGGCTGCCCGCGTTGGCATCTCCTCCGGGATGATCGTATAGACGTCCTGCGAGCGGAGCCATGCGGCATCAATCTGCGACGCGTTGCAGGGCGCGGAAACAGGATGGAATAAATCGGAGGCGACGATGTTGTCGCGCTCGCGCTGGAAATCAGCGAGTCCCTCCCTTGTGATTTCACGCGGTGACAGCATGTACGAATTCAGTGACTTGCGATGGCAAAACTGGTCGGCAAGGTAGCGGCCATGTTCCGGCAGGCGCGGATCACCCATCAGCACCACCATGATGCCCGCCTCGTCAGCGGCATCAAAAACAATGTTCATCAAGTGCAGCGAGCCGGGGCTGCAGGGAGGACTGACAACCGTGGTGAACCCTGCCGCTGCGATTTCGCCGATGGCCGCCTTCAGTTTTTCCGGCGGCGTGAGGAGAAGGTGCGGGCCGTAGGTGAAGAACGGACGGCCATCCAGGCGGATGGCGGAACGATCAACAAGGATGCGGCGGCTGGCTTCCATGGGAGGGGCTTTCTACCGCCCGCGGGGCGGAGTGAACAAGCTGATTTGCCCGGTGGGCAAACGCCTAGTCCATTTCGCTTTCGTTGAAATCAAGCCGCTTCAGGAC
>JADZDZ010000104.1 GCA_020850785.1 Candidatus Sumerlaeota bacterium
GGAATTGGTCAGACAGATTCTTCAACGGGTTTTTCGCGCAGGATCATTGTAGTCAACGTTGCGGCGGCGCCGTTTCACGTCAAAGCCAATCCCCGGTTTTGGCCCCTCCTGCGGCTGCAAAGCATATAAAATTTAAGGACTGGAAGGGCCTGAAGGCGCTGGTTGGCGTTGAAGGCCGCGATGGCACGCGACAGAGTAAGCCTCATGGGGCAACACCGCAGCGAACAGCCTGCCGTACTCGTCGTCGTTCACGGATCGCGCAACAAGGAATGGGTTGCGCAGCAGCGTCATTGGTTCACGAACGTCCGGACGGCGATGAGCGATGTCGATCCGCGCGTTGTTATGGAACTCAGCTTCCTCGAAATCACGGAACCGCTTTTCGAGGACCAGTTTCGCGCCATGTCAGGAAGGCACTCGCACGTGATAATCCTCCCCTTCTTCCTCGTGCAGGGGAGCCACGTGATGAAGGACATTCCCGACATCGCTACACGCGGCCTCGCGCCGGGGGGGACCTACGAACTGCTGCGCGCCGATGGCTTTGCCGCGCTTCTGGGGGCCAACGCGGAGGAGCGCCTTCTTGCCGGGAAGGCGACCCCGGCCGATGACGTGATCGCATGTGGCTACGGGTCATCGCGCAGCAATGACCACTGGCATCAACTGGTTGCGGACGTGCGCGACCATGCTGGCATGTTTCGTGACCAGTCTTGGCATTGGGCAGCAACGGGACACTATTTGCCGGACAACGCGGCGCCGCTGCGTGGCAAAATAGAAGCCCTGCGCAAGGAAGGCAAAACGCACCTTGCCATTCTGCCGCTCTACCTTGGCATATCAAGTTACCAAACCGACCTGATTCCGCGAATTATGAACGAATTTTCCGACGTGCAGTTTCACTTTTCACCAACCTCAATTCTTCCCGATCAGCGCCTTGAGAAATGGGCCGTGGAGGCAATCACCCAGGCGCTGCATTCGCGGAGTGCCACCCGATGAGCAACAGCACCACCCAACTTACCAAGATCACCGCCGAACAACTTGAGGATGTGAATGCGAAGCTGGAGAAGCTGACGCCACATCAGATCATTCGCTGGGCCTGCGAGTCCGTCGGAAGCGGACGCATTGCGGTGCTTTCCGCGATGCAGGAGGCCGGTTGCATTCTTTGCCACATGGTGAAGGAATCGGGTCTTTCCGGCAAGATGGACGTGATTTTCGTCGATACCGGCGTCAATTTTCCGGAAACGCTGGAGACCGCCGCCCGCGTCAGCGATGCCTACGGGTTGAACCTCGTGACGCTAAAACCAGAGCGCACAATGGCAGAGCAGACCGCCGAGGAGGGCGTCCTCTACCTTTCCAAGGACGGGCAGAAGCGTTGCTGCCACCTGCGGAAGAAGGTCCCGCTTCGCCAGATCATTGGGAAGTATGATGCCCTGCTTGTCAGCCTGCGCCGTGGCTCTGGCGGCAAGCGTTCCGACGTGCCGGTGCTTGCCGTGGACAGCGAATTGAATTTGCTTCGCATTCATCCCATCGTGCTCATGACCGATGAGCAGATGGATGAATATCTGGCCGCGCACAAAGTGATCATCAACCCGCTGCACGCGCAGGGATATCCAACGGTCAGTTGCAATCGCTGCACGACGCCGGTGCTGCCGGGCGAGGATGACCGCGCCGGTCGCTGGCGGCATCTGGAGCACGAGGACAAGTATTGCAACATCAACCCAACTGATCGCAAACGCGTGCGCGATAATTCGGACTTTGTCGAGTTGGCGTCAGAGACTGCAGTGAAGATTCTGAATTTCGAGATTTGATCCGCGCCCCGTGCGCGCGGAGTGGAAGCTACAATTCCCCTGTCATCACCTTGCTCAGGTCGGGACGTCCTTTCCTGTCCCCGCCGTTTTTCTTTTCGTTTTCATCATCGGCAATTTCGTCCTCGCACACAAACAGGCTCTCGTGCAGTCCGTGCTGTCTGGTGTACATGTCGTGGTAGCGCCCCCGCTGCGCCAGCAGTTCACCGTGCGTTCCACGCTCCACGATCGCGCCGTCCTCGATGACAAGAATCTGGGTGGCGTTGCGCACCGTTGACAATCGGTGTGCGATCACGAAGGTCGTGCGCCCCTTCATCAGCGTGGCCAGTCCCTGCTGAATCGACGCCTCCGATTCGGAGTCCAGCGCGCTCGTTGCTTCGTCCAGAATGAGTATTTTCGGGTTCGCCAGCAGCGCCCGCGCAATCGCCACGCGTTGTCGCTGGCCGCCGGAAAGCTTCACGCCCCGTTCGCCGATGATGGTGTCGAAACCGTTGGGAAACTTGTCGATGAATTCATCGCAGTACGCCAGCCGCGCCGCCTCGCGCAGTTCCGCCTCCGTCGCATTGGGGCGTGCGTAGAGGATGTTTTCCCGCACAGTTCCATCGAAGAGAAAATTTTCCTGCAGAACGGCGCCCAGATGCCCGCGGTAGTCATGCAGCCGCACCGACTTCACGTCGTGCCCGTCGATCGTCACGCGTCCGCCGGTGGGGTGGTGGAAGGCGGCGACCAGACCAATCATCGTTGATTTTCCGCTGCCGGAGGGCCCCACCAGCGCCGTCACCATGCCGGGCCGCGCCTCCAGCGAAACCCCCTTCAGCACCGGTTTGCCCGCTTCGTATTCGAAATCAACCTCTTCAAAACGGATCACGCCATTGACTTCCGTCAACGGAGTCTTCGCGGCTTCATTCACGTCCTCCGTTGGTTCGGACAGCACCTCCTTCATGCGCTCCAGCCCTGCGAAAATTTCGCTGAACTGGCTCCCCATCATCACGATGGCGCTGATGGGGGAGATCATGAAGCCGAGATAAAGAAGATAGCTGATGAAATCGCCGGTGCTCATGGCGCCGGTGAGTAACTGCCGTCCGCCGATGATCAGAATCACGGAGCCCAGCGCGCCGATCAACACGGACGACGTGAGGGCGATGGCACTGACTGCGTTGATTGTCCGCAGCACCAACTGCAACAGCGACGTCACGCCGCCTGCGAAGACCGTGCGCTCCGCTTCCTCCGTGCTGTACGCCTTCACGACGCGCACGCCGCCGATGCTTTCCGTCAATCGTCCCGTCACGTCCGCATTCACGCGCTGGCGTTCCTTGAAGATCGGGCGCATCACCATGAACGCCTTCACCATGACGGCGCCTGCGATCACGATGAAGGCAATGATTGCCAGCGTCATCTTCCAGTTGATGTAGAACAGAATCGCCAACGCGAAGCCAGCGCCCAGAAGCCCGCCGAGCAGTTCCACCATTCCCGTGCCCACAAGGTTGCGAACGCCCTCCACGTCGTTCATCACGCGGCTCACGACTTCGCCCGTTTTTCGGTTGTCGAAGTATCGCACCGGCAACCGCGACACATGGTTGTATATCCTGATGCGCAGTTCCGTGATCAGCCGCTGGCCTGCCTTGCTGATGGTCTGCGTCAGAATGTAGGTCGCAACCCCCTGGGTCACCGTTGCCGCCAGAATCACCGCCACCAGCTTGTATAGCAGCTCGAAGTCGCGATTGGGTATGACTTGGTCGATGAGGAATTTCGGCGCGGCGGGCAGCGCCAACCCCGTGACGCGCGCCACCACGACCAGCGCGAGCCCCAGCACCCACAGCTTCGCCTGTGGCCGCGCCAGCGCCATCGCATCCGGCAGCGTGCGCCGGAATGTTTGCCAGCGTTCCTTGAATGATTTTTGTTTTCGTTCCGGCGGCATCTTTGGGAGGCGTCCGGGTTGATCAACCCGCCAACGACCTCAGCGCGCAAGAGTCATTCCTGTGCTATTGCGGGCTGATGACCATGCCATTTTGGTCGGGTTGAAGGTTCAGCACGGCCCCGCGGAAGCCCTGCCCTTCAAGCACCTTCTCCGCGCTCTGCTTCACGCGCGCCATCGCGTCGGCGGCGCAAATCGCCAGCATCGTCGGGCCCGCTCCGCTCACGCAGAAACCCAGCGCCCCCGCGCCCAGCGCGGCCTTCTCGAAGGCATCGTAGCCCTTGAACAGGTCCTTCCGGTAGTTCGTGTGCAGTCGGTCCTGAAGCGCCTCCCTGAGGATTGATCCATCCCCCGATTGCAACGCCATCGCCACCAGCGGCGAACGCGATGAGTTGAAGATCGCATCCCCAAAGGGAATCGACTGCGGAAGGCGGCGCCGCGCATCGGACGTTTTCACCATGTAGTCGGGGACGATGAACAGGAAGCGAAACGCGGGATGAATGTTCACGCGAACGTAGGCCAGCGGGCGGCTGTGCGTGGCGGCGACGACAAGGCTGCCGAGCATGGCGGGCGCCACGTTGTCGGGATGCCCTTCGATGCTCACCGCTTCATCAAGCAACTCATCAAGCGTCAGTTTGGTGCCGAGGAAAAAATTCGCGGCGCCCAGTCCCGCGACGATGGCGGTGCTGCTGCTGCCGAGGCCGCGCGCATTCGGCACTTCAATCTGCGAGTGCATGTGGATTGCCGGCGCTTCCACTCCCTGCCGCGCAAGGAAGTCGCGCATTGTCGCGACCGCCAAGTTGTCACTCGTGGTTGGAATTCCCGCAGCGCCGGGACCAGCAACCGTGATCTGGTCCTCGCCGCTTCCATGCAGCGAAAACACGAACTTGTTGCGAAGCCCCACGGCGCATCCCATGCAATCAAACCCCGGCCCCATATTGGCCGTTGATGCGGGCACGGAAACTTCACATCGTTTTCCCATCATCGTTGCTGTCATTGTCACTGGTCGGTTCCCGTGGCTGCGATCTTCATCGCCAGCGCTCGTTGATTTGCTTCCAAAAGCGTTTCGTCGTTAGCCTGCATCATCTTGTCCAGTGCCAGCAGGTAGCCGGCTTCCCGCTTCGCTGCATCCGCCTGCTTCAGGTCTGCCAGCGTCGTCATCTTCAACACCAGCACCTCGCGGTTGAAGGGATTCTTCTCCAACGCTTCATCCATCACCGCAATCGCGTCATCCACGCGGCCTGTCTGTCCAAGGAAATCGACGGCCTCCTTCAGGGCCGCCAACGATGATGGGAACTGCTTGAGGTATTCCTTCGCCGCCTGGGCCGCCTTCTCCATGTCACCGGAGCGCCGGAATGCCTCGCGCGCCTGCTTCAGCGAAGTCAGCCGGAATTCCTGCTCGCGCGATTCCTGCGTGTCTTCCTGCAGCACCTTCGAAATCGGAAGCGTGGCCGTGCGCGCAAAATCCTCACCCGCACTGTGATACAGCGCCTTTGTCGCCTCGTCATTCTGGTCAAGTTTCTCCGCCTTCAGGAACTTCACGTTTGAGCGAAAGTACCACACGGACACCTTGTTGCTCAGCTTCGACTGGCGATTGAACTGTTCCATCGCGCGATCATAGCTCGCAAGCATCTCCCCGCGGGCCTTCGCGGAGGCTTCCGCATCCCCATTCTTCTTCGCGTCTTCCATTTCCTTCTTCGAAGTGATGGCCATGTTGTAGTAGATCACGCCGAGATTGTAGTGAATCTCCGCGTAGTCGGGGAAATACTTCTGCAGGTCCAGATAGCAGTTGAGCGACGGCTTTTCCTGCCCCAGGCGATTGTACGCGTGGGCCATCTTGTAATACGTTGTGGGGCGCGCGGGTTCATATTCCAGCGCCTTCTTGAAATGGGCGATCCCTTCGTTCATCATGGCGACCACGCGAGGGTCTTCCGCCAATCCGTTGCTTCCGAAATAGCTGCCGGGCAGGTCCGTCAGCCTCAGCCCCTCGTTGTGTTCGTAGGATGCAAGAAACAGGGCGCGTGATGTCATGATCGCATGGATCGCATAAGCGGCTGCGCCCGCCAGCAGCCAGCCGCGGATTGCCCGATTGCGGTCCCATGCGCGTGGCAGCTGTTCCGGATAAACGAATCCGCGCGCCTTGCGCACCTGCGGCGCCAGCGCCAGCAGCACGATGCCCATCGTCGTGCCGATCATCGCATGCAGTGCCACAATACCCACGGGCCAGCGGCTCATGGGGGTCGTCATTGAGCCGCCCAGCAGGCTTCCGACGCCAATCAATGTTCCAATCACCGCAACGCGAAGCACCATGTCCGGCGAGGTGCGCAGCGCCTTCCACGCCCAAAAACAGATGGCAAAAAGAAACGTGAGATAGGCAAGCGTTCCCAGCGTGCCGGTTTCCGCCATCGCATCCAGCAGCCAATTGTGGCAGAACGTTGTCACGTTGCTGATGCGCGCCATGTGGTAGTCGGGGCTGCGGTATTCCGGGAAAAGAATGCGATAGCTGCCGGGGCCGCCGCCCACGATGGGATGCGCCTCGAAAATCTTCAACGCCGCGCTGAACATGATCTTTCGCGGCGCGATGTTGTCCTCCAGGTCCTTCATCTGCTCGCGATAATCGCCGTAGGTGAAGTAGAACACCGTTCCGCCCATGACGCCAACCATCAGCAGAGCCGCCGCTCCCACACCCAGCAATTTTTTCGCGGGCGCCGTCCACAGCGTGGTGAACAGGAAAACGCCCGCCACAAAGACCAGCACCAGCAAGGGGAGCAGAAACACTGATGATTTCGAGAAGGTCGTGAAAATACACGTCAGCGAAAACACAACCGTGACGCCGGAAATGATCGTCCAGACGATCGGGCGCGTGGCGCTTTCCCGATTCACCCAGCGCCGCTTCAGGTTGTGATAGACCATCATCGCGCAGGCCCCCGTAACGGGGAGCGTCATCAGCAGGAAATTCCCAAAGAACTGCACGTTCAGGATCGTGGAGAGCATGCTGCGTGATCGCTTGAACGTCACGAGCAGGTCATAAAAACGATTCTCCTCCCGCGTTCCGTTCGGATACAACACGTCACAGACTTTTCCGATGAAGCCGCTGTAATGCAGCAGACCGAACACCGTAGTCAGAAGCGCAAGCAGCACCCAAAACTTGAGTGCCAATTCCGCCATGCGCTTCGTGCGGATGACCGATGCGCCGAGCAGAGTGTAGCC
>JADZDZ010000105.1 GCA_020850785.1 Candidatus Sumerlaeota bacterium
CAGGGGCGTTCGATTTTGTGACCAAGCCCGTCAATCAGGAGGCGCTGCGCATTGCGGTGTCGCGGGCGATGGAGCGTCAGGTGCTGCGCGCCGAGAATCGCGTGCTGCGCGAACGGGTGCGCGGCGGAAAGGCCGCCGATCGATTGATCGGTTCATCGGCGGTGATGCAGACACTCCGCGAAACGCTGGCGCGACTTGCGGAATCGCCGGCAACGGTGCTGCTGCGCGGAGAATCGGGCGTCGGCACGGAACTCGCGGCGCGGGCGCTGCACGAGGACGGCCCGCGCGCCACATCGGGACGATTCGTGGTGCTCAACTGCGCCGCGATCCCGGCGGAGCTGCTGGAGTCCGAACTCTTCGGCCACAGGAAGGGTTCCTTCACCGGCGCCCATGATGATCGCGTTGGAAAGTTTGAAGCGGCGGACGGCGGCACGCTGTTCCTTGATGAGATTGGCGACATGCCGTTGCAGCTTCAGGCGAAGCTGCTTCGCGCCCTTCAGGAAGGGGAAATCGAACGGATCGGCGAGAACCAAACGCGCCGTGTGAATGTGCGCGTGGTCGCCGCCACGAATCAGCCGCTGGAGGTTTTGGTCGAGGGGGGAAAATTCCGGCGTGACCTGTTCTATCGCCTCTCGGTGGTGCCGATCCACCTGACGGCGCTGCGCGAGAGAAGCGGCGACATCGAAGCGCTCGCGAAGGCGCTGCTTGCGCGGCACGGCGCGCCGGGAACGGAAATTCCTGCCGAGTCACTGGAGTTCCTTCGCGCGCAGTCCTGGCCGGGAAACGTGCGCGAGTTGGAGAATCTCCTTCTTCGCGCCTGCGCCCTGAGGCCTGGGCTCAGGCGTCTGGAAAAGAGCGACCTCGAAACGCCAACCTCCTCTCGCGCGAACGATTCCTCTGCAAGGCTGTTTTCCGATGGTCCGCTGGTGATTCCCGAAGAGGGGATCAGCTTCGAGGACCTGGAGCGCCGCATCCTCCTCGCAGCGTTGAACCAGAGCGGTCACAACCAGACGCGCGGTGCGAAGCTCGTGGGGCTCCCCCGCCAGGCCTTCATCTACCGCCTGCAAAAATTCGGGCTCCTTCCCGGCCATGGCGATTCGAAGCCGGAGGGGAAGGCATGAAGCGGACGCATCAGGTCGGAATCGTGGCCGCCCTCGCGGCATTTGCAACGATCGCGCACTACGTGACCGATGTTCATGATGGCACCGCGCATGACATCTATCAGCGCCTCTACTACTTTCCCGTGGTCCTTGCAGGACTCTGGTTTGGCGTGCGCGGTGGCGTGACCACGGCCCTGTTGATTGCCATCGCGTATTTTCCCCACGCGATCCACGGATGGCACGGTCCCTATTCGTTGTCCTACCGAGTCATGGAAATCGCAATGTATCTGGTGGTGGGATGGCTGACGGGTTGGCTGTCCGACCGGCTGCGCGCGGCGAACGAGGCGGAGCGTCGGGCGCGTCGTGATTCGGAGGCGGCGTATGCGAACCTGAAGACAAAGGCGGACGAACTGTTCGCCCTCGAAGAGCAAGTGCGTCGTGCTGATCGCCTCGCGGCGCTTGGGCAGTTGACGGCCGGCCTCGCGCACGAAATCAGGAATCCCCTCGCATCGATCAAGACATCAGTCGAACTGCTCGCCGCCAAGGCCCACCTGCACGAACGTCCGGAGGGGGAACCCGACTTCGCGGCGATTATTCTGGAGGAGACGTCACGCCTTGATCGCATCTTAACGGACGTCCTCCAGTTCGCGCGAGCCGAGCAAAGTCGCCCTTCCGACGAGCCACAACGCGCCAATTTTGCCGAAGCGGCACGCCGCGTGTTCGACCTGACGGAGCCCCGGCGAAAGGAAACGGGTGTTCGCGCATCCATCGATGCAGAGCGGCTGAATTCCGCAGTGGCCATCTGTCCGTCCCACCTTCATCAGGTGCTACTGAACCTGCTTCTCAATGCGATTGATGCGATGCCGAATGGCGGCGATTTCCGCGTTGCCTTCTCTGAATCCGACGGGGAGCGCCTCACCGTCATCGTGGAGGATTCCGGTCCGGGAATTCCCGCCGACCTCGCCCGCAAGATTTTCGATCCTTTCTTCTCCACGAAGGATCAGGGAACGGGGCTTGGGCTCGCCATCGCGGAACGGATTCTTGATTCACACGGAGGAAGCATCGCGCTGGCGCCGTCGGACTCCGGAGCGTGTTCGCGCTTCGTCCTGAGGCTTCCGCTCGCGAAATAAATCACTGCTGTGAAGGTCCCGTCCCTGAAACGCGGAGGTCAACTGCGGGTGCTGGGGTCGAGGGCGTCGCGAAGTCCGTCGCCGAAGAGATTGAAGGCGAGCATCGTGATGCTGATCGCGACGGCGGGCATGAGCAGTTGCTTCGGATCAGAGGTAACATAGCCAAGGCCGTCGCTGGCCATGGTGCCCCAGCTCGCCTGCGGGGCGCTGACGCCGAGGCCGACGTAGCCGAGAAAACTTTCAATGAAAATGGCTTCCGGAATCGCGAGCGTCGCCGCGACGGCGATGGGACCAACGCAATTCGGAATGATGTGACGAACGAGAATCCAGAAGTTCTTCTGGCCGATGGAACGCGCTGCAAGAACGTAGTCAAGGCGCGCCTGATTCATGACCTCCCCGCGCGACAGTCGCGACATGGTCAGCCAATTCGTGATACCCAGCGCGAGATAGATCGAAAGCAGGTCCGGCGAAAAAATAAGCGGCACGTTGGTGCGGCCGCCGAGCGCCTGCTCCAGCGGATTCTTCACGGTGATCTGCATGATGATGACAACGAGCAGCAGCGGAAGGCTCTGCAGGATGTCCACGCTGCGCATGAGGATCGTGTCGATGGCGCGGACGCCATTCCTCTCCGAACTGGAGGCCCAGCCCGCCAGAACGCCGACGCTGACGCCGATGATGATGTTGATCAGGCAACTCACCACGCCGACGGCAAGGCTGATGCGCGCACCGGCGAGAAGGCGCGCCAGCATGTCGCGACCCTGCGCATCGCACCCAAGGGGGAACTGTTTGCAGGGGCCTGTGGGCGTGCCGATGAAATCCATGTTCATTTCGCCGGGGTCCACGGTGTGGACCATGGGGCCGGAGATCGCGATGCTGAAGATCGCGATGATGGCGAGCGCCGCGAGAACGGCCGCGCGATTGCGAACAAAACGCGCGAGCGCGGGATATTGCTGGCGCCAACTGATACGCGGAGCCGTTGATCCGGGACTCATGGCGGAAGGAACGGCCGCGCTCACGCTTGCTGGGCGCCCCGTTGGTCGGAATCAAACAGGCGTTCAAGGCGCTCGCTGTCAGAGACGCTGTTCATTTCCGAGCACACCAAGTCCGCAAAGGCGCGCGCGAATCTTTGCTGGCGCAGGACCAGCAGCCCTTCGCAAAGGAGATGGAACGCCTGGGGCGCGGGAACTTCAGCCGTCGTCGCGTGACGACGCAGTTCGCTCGCCATCACGCGCATCTGCTCCGCGGAACCCAACCCTGCGCGCACGATGCGGGAAATGCGGCTGCGGGCGGAGAACTCGCCGGCAAGCGAAAGCTCGCGCTGCAGAACCGTTGCATCGGCGCCGGTGGTGGCGAGGAGGAAGGCCAGCCAGGCGTGCGCCGATTCGTGGTGGAATTCGGAGGCAATGACTTCCTCAAAGCCGCTGATCGCGGCGGAGCGTTCATCCTGCGACAACGCCAAGAGGGCCTGCCGGAACTGAAATGCGTTGTCGGCGAAGAATGATTCCAGCAGGTCCTCCGGATCGGCGCGCAGGCCGATCAATTTCCCGTCCGCATCGAGGAGAAAAAACTGATGGGCGAAATTGTGTTCCGTGGGGAATGACTTGATGACGATGTCGCTGCCGCTCGATCCCGGAAGGCGCACGAAGCAGTAACTGACTGCGAAGCGCGCAAAGTCGGGAATGTGCTCCGGAATTTCGCCGTCACACAATTCCTCCAAGTGAAGGAGGGTTTCGCGCGCGGAGGCTTTAAGCGGAAGGAATAGCTGGCGATAGGAAAGGAACTCGGAGCGGGCACCGGGCGACGCCTCCCAAAAGGACACGATGGTGTCGGGGGTGTCCACGCTGAAGACACCGGCCAGCATACGGCGCAATTCGATGACCTGCGCGGGAAGGCGGTGATCGCCGGCGGCGTTGAAGATCATGCGTTCGCGGGGCGGATCGTCCCCCTCGATCTCATGGCGGTACTGCTGCCACTGCGCGCGGGGATTCTTGCGCATCCCCCAAATCAGCAGCGCCGACAGCCCGACCATTACGAAGGGCACCACAATCCAGCTCAAATCCGGCAAAACGCTCTGCTCCGTCCGTCAGTTGGGGGTCATTCTGCGGGCCCGAAGGGATAACTCAAGCGCGATTTCTGGTGGAAGGGAGCACGGGCCGCAGACCGGACGGGACAGCAGGCCCCGCCCTGCCGAAATCGGGGCGATCAGGCTTTCTTGCGGGCGATGGCGATGACGCTGTTGTGCGTGAAGAAGGGAATCTGCTCCAGCACCTTGATGAGCGGCATGGCGAGTTCGAAGATTCGCATCTGGCCGGCGGAAAGGGTTTTCTTTCGCAGGATTTTTCCGGAGAACCACCATCCGAATCCGCCTACGCGATTGAAGCCGAAGCATTTCTCCACGGCAAAGCCTTCCGCTTCCAATGTCTCACGCAGTTCGCGCTTCGTGTAGCGCCTGTAATGCCCCAGCGCCCGATCGACCGCAGAATATAGTTTCGGATCGTGGGGAACCAGAATAACCGCATAACCACCATCGCGCAGGTACTTGTGAAAATTGCGGAAGACAAGACGGTCGTCCTCGATGTGTTCGGCGACGTTGATGCAAAAGATGCTGTCGAACTGCTTCCCTTCGGCAGCCTTCTCAAAATCGGAAATCTGCGTCAAGTCGGCCTGAAGAACGCGGAAGTTCCTCAAATGCCCATAGGCCTGTTGCAGCCGATCCACATAAAACTTCTCAAAATCCACGCAAACAAGGCGCTTCTTTGCGAGGACCAGTTCGGTAAGGTTTCCAATGCCGCAGCCCGCCTCCAAAACTTCATCGCCAATATACTTTTCAAATTTGGAGAACAGCCAGCGATTAAACCTCTTCGCTTTGCGAACGGCCTGAAGGATAAGAAATCCTTCGTGGCGCGCAAAGTTGTTATCGAAATAGCGATAACGAATCATCGCCGAAAGGGCGTGAATTGCGTCCTTTGCGCCGATCTTTTTTCCTTCTGCGTATGTGCGGCCGCGGTAGCTGATGGGCACTTCATAAAGGCGCGCGCCCCAGCGGGCGAGTTTTGCGGTGAGCTCCGGTTCCAGATCAAAGCCCTTGGAGCGGATGATGAGGTTTTTCAGTATGTCCGCCCGGATCAACTTGTAGCAGGTTTCCATGTCCGTCAGGTTCAGGTCGTTCAGCACGTTGCTCATGAGCGTGAGCATGTGGTTGGCCTGAGTGTGCCAGAAATACATGGCGCGGCGGTAGCGCCCCTGCAGGAAACGGGAGCCGAAAACGGCGTCGGCAACGCCCTCCAGCACGGGGGCAAGCAGGTGCTGGATTTCCGCCGGATCATATTCAAGGTCGGCATCCTGGATGATCGCCCAGTCGCCGGTCATGTGCTTGATGGCGGTTCGGATCGCCTGTCCCTTGCCGCCGTTTTTCTTGTGAAGAACCAACTGGACGACGCCGGGATTTTCGTCCGCGAACCGTTGCAGGAATTCGCGGCTGCCATCACGTGAACAATCGTCAACGATCACGAGTTCGCGGGCGCAGGGGAGCGGCGCCTCCATCACTTTTGCCAACAACTTGTCCAGCGTGCGGATTTCGTTGTAGACGGGAATGAGGATGCTGAGCTTTCGCACCGCGAAGCCGGTCCCCGCAATGGGGCGTGCGGCTGGATCGCCCTGCGGCGACGGCGCGACGATATCCTCGGAAGGTGACATGATGCTCATGGCGTGGGGCGCATTGAAAACGGCCCCCATGGTCCATGGCTAGGATTTTCGCCGTTCGGGGCGGGTGTCATCCCACTTTTTCTTCGCAAAAAATTCGATGCGTGCCGGTGGCGAAACCGGGGTGCCGTGGCAAGCCGCTGCTTGACCGCCTTCCGGGGGGAAAGTACCTTACGAAAAATCTACGCTGCACTGATCCCCGAACTCCCCTTCCCGAATTGTCCATCGTCCTCGAAAAGAAAACGTCGATTGAAGCATCCCGCGAGGCTGAGGATGTGGTGAAATCGCCAAAGCATGAGAAGAAACGCCGTTCGCTGAAGCTGGAGGACTGGGCGACCATTCTTCGCGTCCTGAAGTACGCGCGGCCCTATCGCAACCGCATCGTCGGGGCGTTGATGATCGGTCTGGTGGCCAGCCTGTTCACTTCGCTCAACCTGATGGCACTGATTCCCGTTCTGGATGTGATGATCGAGGACAAGGGTCAGGAATCGATCGCAAAAATTCAGGAGCAGGTGAACAAGTATCAACAGCGCGTGGACAAGGAGGACGAAATCTTCGAGCGCATCCAGCCCTATTTCGACCTCCAGCGCAACAAGCTGCGACTGTGGTGGACAAAGTGGGTTTTGGATCACCCCGAAACGGCGATCAGTTGGATGGCGGGGGCGCTGGTTCTGGCGCAGATACTAAAGAGCGTTCTGGAGTTCACGTCAAAGTATCGGCTGCAGAAGTCATTCTATCTGGCGACGGTTCGGCTGCGCACGCACCTTTATTCTCGGTGCGTGGCGCTGGACCTGCCTTCCTTCGACAAGGTGACGAGCGGAAGCCTGATTGCCCGGCTGAACAATGACATGCGCGCGGTGAAGCAGGTCTTCACGAACGCGGTGGGTGATGTGATGCTCCAGCCCTTCACGGCGCTGTTCCTCTTCGTCTCCCTGCTAATTCTAAACTGGCAACTGACACTGATTGTGATGGCGGGGATGCCCGTGATTGTGCTGCCGATTTCCTACGTCGGGAAGAGGCTGCGCACGATGGGGCGCAAGGATGAGGAGGAGGATGCGCGCCTGCTGGACTACACGCAGGAAACGCTGCAGGGGTTGATGATCGTGAAGGCGTTCACCGGCGAGGAGCGCGAGATCGAGAAGTTTTCCCAACTGAGCGGGGAGATGGCGAAGCGGCAGATCCGTCGGGAAAAATTCCGCCTGCTTGGTGAACCATTCGTGGAAATCACCGCCTCCATCGCGATGGCGGCCGTGCTATGCGTGGGGGGCTACTTCATCCTGAAGGCCGATTCGGCCTCCATGCGCGCGACGGAATTTCTGATCTACCTTGTGATCCTGTCCCGCTTCTATCCGCCGATCAAGTCGGTCTCCAACATGTTCATCAAGCTGCAGTCGGCGCTCGCGAGCGCGGACCGCATCTTCGAGATCATCGATGCTCCGCCGGACATCGCGGAGAAACCCGACGCAAAACACATCCCGCCAATTCAGGAGAAGGTGGAATTCCGCGAAGTCTCCTTCTCGTATGCACCGCACAAGCCAATGGTGCTGAAGGAGTTTTCGCTCACGATTCCCAAGGGCCGAAGGATCGCACTGGTCGGAAAGTCCGGCGCGGGCAAGTCCACGGTGTCAAAGCTGCTCCCCCGCCTGTACAACCTCAACGCGGGATCAATCTTCATCGACGATCATGACATCTCGCACGGCACGCTGCGTTCGCTGCGCGGCCAGATTGCGATCGTGTCTCAGGACACCATCCTCTTCAACGACACGGTGCTGAACAACATCCGCTACGCGAAGCCCGATGCGACGCGCGAGGAAGTTGAAGACGCGGCGAAATCCGCCTATGCGCATGAATTCATCCGCACGCTTCCCCATGGCTACGACACGGTGATCGGCGAGCGGGGAAACCAGCTCTCCGGCGGCCAGCGCCAACGGCTCGCGATCGCGCGGGCGCTGCTGGCCGACACCCCCATCCTGATTCTGGACGAGGCCACGAGCGCGCTTGATCCCGAATCGGAGGCGATCGTCCAGCACGCCATTGAAAAGCTGATGGAACACCGCACGTCGATCGTCATCGCGCACCGGCTGTCCACCATCCGGAAGGCCGACGAGATCATCGTGATGCACGAAGGGCGCATCGTGGAACGCGGCACGCACGCGGAGTTGGTCGCATTGGAAGGACGTTACTACGACCTCCTTCAGCAGCACGAATTTGAGGAGTGAACACGGCATTGGTCGGCGGTCGCTACTGGTCGATCGTTGATGTTGTGCTGATAGTTGCCCTCGGTTCGCTGACAATTGTAGGAACGATCAACTATCCGCTGCGAATCCTCCCTTGGACGTACATCGGAATCATGATATTCGGTCCGTTCTGGATCACCATCAGGACGACGCCGGCCATCCGGCGTGCCGCGTCTCCCATCATGCGGGAGCTGTTTGCAACCACGCACAAGCCGGCGGAATGGTTCGTCAACCTGATCGTAGGGCGCGCCATGTGGCGCGGGTTGTGGCCGGTGGCATTGATGGTTGTGCAATGCATCCTGATCTGCATCATCGAGGGGAACCGCCCCGACATCATCGCCGTGACCACCTTTTGCGTGATCAGTTTGGCGGCCACCATTTGCGTGCTGTGTGCTCTTTGGGACCAGTTGCACCACAACATTGCGCCGGAAGAAAGCCGCGCAAGGCTGTTGGCCTCCGTCATGTTCTGGAAAGTTCTTGCAATGGGATGGGCAACAATGATCCCAATTGTCATTTTCGGTGGAACCGGCTTCAGGCTTCGTGCATACATTCTGGTGTTCGCGCCGCTCGTGATCACCGTAGGAGTTTTCGTGATCAGGGGACGGTATCGCGCCGCCGTCGCGAAATACTTTCAATTTGAGTGATGGGCACATGGCCACCGTCGTTTTTGAAAACCTGAAAGACGTCACACTTCCCCCCGGACCGGTGGTTTTGACCATCGGCACGTTCGACGGTGTGCATCGGGCACATCAGATGCTGTTTCGCGAGACAATCGCGCACGCGCGCAGCATTGGAGGCGTCGCCGCCGTTCTCACGTTTCAGAATCATCCGCGCAGCGTGATCGCCTCCGGCCACGAGCCGATGCTGCTGACGGATTGGGCCACCAAGAAGAGGCTGATTGTGGAGCAGGGAGTCGATGTGCTGGCGGGGATTCTCTTCGACGAACCGTTGTCCCAGACCTCGCCGGAGCAGTTCGTAGCAGAAGTGATCTCAAAGAAGTTCAGGGCCTGTGCGGTCATGAGCGGCCCCGCCTTTCACTTCGGTTTCCGCGGCGCGGGCAGTGCTGCCCTGCTGCAGGAGTTGAGCGCCAAGTATCAATACACCTACACGAAACACGAACCGATCTCGCTCCATGGTAGAAAAGTAAGCAGCACGCTCATCCGCGAGATGCTTGACGAGGGTGATGTCGCCACGGCTGCGGAATTTCTGGGCAGGCCGCACCGCAACAGCGGCGTCGTCGTCACCGGCGACGCGTTGGGGCGGAAGATGCAATACCCAACGGCAAACATTGAATTTCCCCCGGATGTCCTGATTCCGCCGCGCGGTGTTTACGCGGTGCGCGTCACGGACCCATCCTCAAAGACCCACAACGGCATGATGAACATCGGATGGCGCCCCACGGTGGATGGAAAAAATCTTCGGCACGAAGTTCACCTGCTGGATTTCAGCGGCGATCTTGTGGGGAGCACGCTGCATGTCGATTACGTGGCCCGCATCCGCGATGAGCAGAAATTCGACGGCGTGGATGCGTTGCGCGCGCAGCTTCAGCGCGACGAGGCCGCGACGCGCAAGGTGCTCACTTCGTCCTGAAGAGAACCGCGTCGGGAATTTTTCCGCGCGCCACCCCCGCAGCCTGCCACTCCACCTGAAGCCCGCCATCGGCTGACTTGTTGAAGTAGCGCAGACGGATTGCGTGAAGGCCCTTCTCCAGTCCGATCGCACCGTGGCGCCACTGCGCGACGTGGACGCCGTCGTTGTCTACCAACTTCTTCCCGTCAATCCACAGGACGCTTCCATCATTGGAGGAAAGATGGAATGTATAGACACCCGATTTTTCGATGCTGAGAAATCCGGAGAACTCGATCCCAAAGCCGCTCTTCATTTCCGCAACGGCAGGATCGAAGTTCTTCGCGCGATTCTCGGTCCTCATGTCAGCCTTCGCAAAATCCTCAACCCTGTCGAAGGTTCCCTTGTGCACCGCCACAGCCAGTCCCTGCTCAACGGCGCCGATCTTCGCGGGGGAAAGCATCCTCACCCGCTTGACTTCCGCGCGGGCGATCAGGCTCGCCCCCTTGCGATTGAATGCGCGCGCATGAATCACGGTGGGTTTTGCGATAACGAGAGGTTCGCGATATGAATCCGACTTCTCCGTGACATCCGATCCGTCAAGGGTGTAGCGCACCAGAGCACCCTCCTCCGCCGCGATTGCAACCGTCGTCGGATGATCGACGATTGCCAGCGCATCGCTCTCGAACGTCGGCGGAAGCGGCGTCGTTTCAAGACCCAACGCTTTCATCCCCACGTTCACGTTGCGGACGGCCTGCAGGTAGTAGGGGTGCGACAACGCAGGATCGCCTTCGCCGTAAAGGATTCCAAAAATCTCCGGATACACCCAGGTGGTGAAGAGCACACCCTGCGTGCGAACGGGATCGCCGGCTCCGGCCGCGTGGGAGTTCGATGTGCTTACGGCGTCCTGAATGAAGCGCTTCGTGGCCTCTTCCTCGCGCCAAACCGCAGGCCAAACGCGGAAGCCCCAGTCGAGAAAGATTTTCACGGAGGGATAGTTGTCACGAACCTCATAGTGCCAATCACAGATGACGATGTCCCTGGGAATCATGTCGATGGCGCGGAAGGTGTCGTTCTCGCTTCCCTCCCACTTGCCGTACTTTGTTACCTTCCCATCCAGCAACCGATCCCCCCACATGTACATCGTCATGTGCTTTTCGTCGACGATATGAGCGTGGAGCTTGTTCACCGCGCGGGCCATCAGCGCGGAGCGATCCTTCCCGCGGCAGCGATCGCACTTTCCATCGCCCATCAGGAAAATTTCGTCCATTCCCACGTGGAAATCCTTCGCGTTGAACGCGCGCGTGATGTCGTCGATCAGCGCGGTGACGATTGGATAGATGTCATCGTTGGAGACACACCACTCGCGATAGAGCACGGCGTCGCTCGTGGCGGGGACCAGCGGTGTTTCGTCGAACTGGGGATATTCCTTCAGCAGTTTCAGCGCCTCCGCCCCTCCGCCGTACGACTGGTGCCCCACGCAGGACATTTGCGGAATCAACCGCATTCCTTTCTCCGCGCAATGCAGCGCAAGCTCCTGCGCATCGTCGAAATTGTACCACATTCCGTCGCCGATTTCCCGATGGCTTTCAAATTGATAGCGGTAGTCCACCTGCAACACGAGCGTGTTTATCCCCATGTTTGCAAGCTCATCCACCAACCGCAGCATCTTCGCGCGGTCCTTGCGCGGCGGAATCACGCAATGGAACCCCACCATGGAGGTTTCGTCGTTGCCATGATCCTTGAACAACGTGGCGTCGCCGCGGGCATCGGCCACAAGCAGCGCCAAGCAAAACATCCAAAGAATGAATCTTCCCACGGGTGGATTCCTTTGTGAGC
>JADZDZ010000106.1 GCA_020850785.1 Candidatus Sumerlaeota bacterium
CGCGCCCGTGCGGGCCGCGACGCCGGGCCTTCCCACGACGGAGCAGAATTGCCATCCGTTCCTCCACGGTCCCTTCGCGTTCATGCACAACGGGGACTTGAACGGCTTCACGACGGTGCGCCGCGAAATCATCGCGGGCCTCGGCGCGGAGGCGTTTGAACTGATTCGCGGGAACACCGATTCAGAGCACCTTTTCGAGCTCTTAATCGATGAACTCGGCAGGACGGAATGGAAGCGAAAGAAAACGCACACGGGGGCGATGATGGCGCGCTCGCTGGAACGGGCCATCAGCCGCGCGCTTCGCATCTGCGGGGATCATGGCTTCAGCAGCGCCGCGACATTCCTGAACATTGCCGTCAGCGACGGGCGCTGCGCCGTGGCGTGCCGATACACGGGAAGCGACGAGCCGTTGTCACTGCACGTGCATCACGGGGGGCGCTATCAATGCGAGAACTGCGTGTGTCGCATGCGCAGCGCGGGCAAGCACGACGGAGCGGTGATCATTTCGTCGGAGCCGCTCAGCGATGAGGATGGATGGGAGGAGGTTCCTCCCAATCACATCATCATCGTCGAGCAGGACTACCATCTGACGCGGCGGAAGCTGCGGCTTACATCCGGTTGAGCAAGGCGCCGGGAATCGCGGTGACCTCGCATTTCGCGGGAAGTGGAATTTGCAACATCTGCGAAATCGTCGGCGCAATCTGCGGCGGCGAGACGGGGAACGATGAGCGGCCGGGGCCGATTCCCTTCCCGCAAATGAACAACGGCACGAATTGATCGTAGCGCCACGGCGAACCATGCGTGGTGCCGGTTCCGCTGGAGAAGTAGTAATACGGCTTCAGGGCGAACACGACTCCGCCGGCGCGCTGCGGATAGTGCGCGTACACGAAGGATTGTCGCAGGGGATCGCCGTTCACGGGGACGTGCAGCAATGCTTCCGTGGTGTCCGCGAAGGCGATGAAGGGGAGCGTCTGAATGTAGTCCGCGACAACCCTGTTGATGTCCGGGTTTGCATTTCCGGGATTTTCAGGCTGACGAAGCGTCATCCACGGTTGATTGACGCTGAGGATGTAGGGCTTGTCAGCCGGCGCGGGACCATAAACCTCCGCCAGTTTCTTCTCGATCCCTTCGCGGAATTCCTTCATGTTGGCGCGACCTGCTTCAATCCGCCTCTCCTTCAGGACTTCTGGGAAGTTTGCAACGCCATGATCAGCGGTGAGAAACAGGGTCCAGCGTCCGCTGCCGACTTCATCATCAAGCGCCTTGAGAAGACGTTCGATCGTCTTGTCCGTCTTGATCGTGGCGTCCATCACCTCCCATGAATCGGGGCCAAACGTGTGGCCGATCAGGTCGTTGCAGGAAAAACTGAGCGTCATGATGTCGGGGATTGAATCCTTGCCGACCTCGCCATTCTTCATCGCGGCGATCGCGGCATCGACGATCAATTCGTTGGCGTAGGGCGACATGTTCAACGAATCGTAGTACGCCTTGTCCGGCTTCTCCGATTTTTCACCGATGACGTGGGGGAAGGTGCGCGTGCTGTAGCCACCCGTGCCTTCGGTTGGGAAGTCGTCCGTCGTGCACATTTCCTCGTAGGCGGCGGGCTCCAATGAAAGTTCCCAGGACTTCTTGAACCAACGTTCGCCGACCTTCGACTTGTTGAAATCCTTCAGCCACTGTGGCTGTTCAGTGCCGTAGTAATCACTGCTGACGAACTCGCCGAGTTCGCTGCGCCACCAAACCGCGATGTCGCAGGATTTGCCACCCATGAGGATCGCCGCGCGGTCCTTCGTGGAAATGCTGACAGTTTTCGCCTTGCCGCCGGTGGCTGTTTCTAACACGTCGCCAACAGTGGGCGCCATCAGCGCGCGCGGAGAGGCGGCGGAATCCTCCCCCTTCTCGGAACCCGCGACGCCATCGCTCGTGAGGAACTTCGCATCCGGATCAGCAACGCAATAAAGGTTTCCCCCCTTGGCCACATCGAACCACGCGTTCGCGGTGATGCCATTCATGTGCGCATAGGTTCCCGTCATCATCGTCGCGTGGCCGGGGCCGGTGATGGTGTTCGCGTGCTGGTAGTAGCAGTTCTCGTACATGCGTCCGGGATTTGTAAGGCGCTGAAAACCGCCATTTCCGAAATACTTCCGGAAGCGGTCAAAATAATCGCCGCGAAATTGATCGATGGAAACAACGACAACGAGCCGCGGAAATTCCTCCTGCTGCGGATTGGGTTGCTTCGTTTCATACAGCTGGGCATTGGCAACACCTGCCGCGCCGCAAAACGACATCATCGCCGCGAGAAGTGAAAGTCCGGTGGTGAATCTTTTCATCATGGGTTGATCCTGCTTTGGAATTCGATGATACGTGGAAAAATTCGATGATAGTGGACACGCGGCATTCTCAGCGGGCAATGGTTGTTTCATCATGGACTTTCCCGCGTTTGAAATATTCGCCGGGAAAACGGCGCACGACCATGGCATCCAACGTTTCCGGCTCCATGCGGAAATTGAGAAGTCCCGGACGCCAACGCTGCACCCGCACAACATGAACGGGGTCCGCCAGATGGGAAATGCGCTGCATGGGAAGGCCGTAGCCGCGATAGGTGCCATAGAGGAAAAGACTGGGTTCTGATGGCGTCGGGGAGCCGTCCTGAAACTGATAGAGGCCTGAAACCTTCCATCCGTCACTTCGCCACGCGAGTGGGCCGTTGTCGAATTCATCGGTATTGTCATCGGCACTGATGAAAGGCCAGTGCGTATAGACAACGCGTTCGGGCTGCTGCTGCATCCACTGGTAGGCGTCCACGCGCGCCATGTTCAGGATGCGGAAATTGAGCGCCATTCCGAACGCGTGGACCAGCGCGTTCATGATCGTCACCGCTGCGACGAAAAGGAGGAAGAAGGAAAGCGGACGCGAAAGTCGCATCCGCGTGATGCGCCGCACGCCAAGAGCCGCCAGCGGAATTCCTGAAGCGAACAACACCACGAGGTAGTGCCACGCGACCCAGATGTGGAGCATTTCCCCGTCATCGTATGCCTTCACAAAGCAGTGCAGCAACGCGGCGCCCGGCACGATCGCCAGCAGCAACACCAGCGCTTTTCGGTTGATGGCGAGCTTGATCTCTCCGCCTGCCCAATGCGACAGCACCGCAAGAAAATAGAACACGAAGATCAAAAACGAGCGGCCCGCCATGGTGCCATCGAACACGGGGTAGGTGAAGATGTCCCCCCAGAGATCGGGGCGCGAGACCACGAGCCAGGCCAGTTGCACGAGCCCTCCGCTGATGAGCAGCAGTCGCGCGCCGTTGCGCCGCGTGGGTCGGAAGATTGCGAAGGTGAGCGGAATCAGAAAACCTGCCTGAATCCAGAACGCGAGGTTCATTTGAATGATAATCTTCATGTAGTACCGCAACGGCTCCGGCATCTTCCCCTTCAACGCGGGAATGAACGTGAGGCCCTTGTCGGAATAGACAAGATCGCCGAAGTAGCTGGAGATTCCCTTCAATTGCGCGTAGCGATGGAGGATGAGCGCACTGATGACCGCTGCCGCGATGATCAGAATCGCCGCGATGATCAGGCGCATCGGCATTTGCCGACGGCGTGCGAAAATGATGAGCGATCCCAACACGGGAAAGATGATGAGCACGCCCATCTCCTTCGCGGCGACCGTGAGGATCGTCAGCAACACAATCACCACGACGCGTGGCGGTGTAAGGCGCCTCCCCCAGACGACAATCGCGAGCAGCGTCGCCATCCACAATGCCACGAGCAACGTGTCCAGCATGACCCAGCGATAGAGTAAAAAAATCGGCGCGAGGATCGGCGTGATCAACGCCACGCGAAACGCCCACAACCTTCCCGCAACGCGTGCCGTCAGCACCGTCGCGACGGCGATCATGGCGACACCCAGCACCATGACGAAGAGGTGCGAGGGCACGGTGGTATGGCGAAACAACACAACGAAGGGTGAAATGAGCGGATAGAAGATCGATGCGCGCTCCAGCGATCCCGTCTGCCAGAAGAGGTCTGCGCGAATCGCCGTCTGCACCGCGTCCCATTGCTGCGGTGAATTGAAATCTGAAAACCACCAGGGAACGAGGACGAGGAACCCTGCGACGAGAATGGATCGCGAATGACGAAGCGCGGGAAGCCCCAGCGGCAACGTGAAGCAGGCGATCCACGCGCACACCATTCCCGCCCACGAAAGTGGATAGCTAATTGATTGCAGTGCGACGGCAAAAAGCAACACGGCTACCGCCGCTGGCAGCAACCACACCGCGCGACTGTCATTCTGAGGAGGCACGCCACAGGTTTTTCGCCAGAGGGCCAGCAGCGCCAAGGTAAAATCCCCACTAAAGTTTCGCATTCCGTCGGTTGGGTTTCAACCACCGGGATCGCAATTGGGTTTCCGCCTCCGGCACGGCGAACGCTACAGGAGGGGCATGGACGCCAAAATGAGTCAACGAACGCAAGGACGCAAACCCCGGATCGTAATTGCCGGGGGCGGATTTGCTGGTGCCTACACGGCAAAGCACTTGAAGAGCGCGATTCATCAGTTCGACGCGGACGTGTTGCTGCTGGACAGAAACAACTATTTCATCTTCTATCCGCTGCTGGTGGAGGCGGGCACGGGAAGCCTTGAACCGCGCCATGCCATTGTTCCAATCCGCCAGTTCCTGAATCGGTCGTCCCGCTTCCGCATGGCGGAAACGCTTGGCGTTGATTTGGAGAAGAAGCAGGTCGTTTATCGCATCATCGGTGAGTCCGAGGAGCAGCGCGCCGACTACGATCATCTGGTGCTTGCCATCGGGAGCGTCACGCGGTTGCCCCCGATTCCCGGCCTTGCGGAGCACTGCTACGAAATGAAGAGCCTGGCCGATTCCGTGGGCCTGCGCGATCGCGCGATCCAGATGCTGGAATTGGCGAACGTGACGAAGGATGAAGCGAAACGCCGCGCGCTGCTGCACTTCGTGGTCGTGGGAAGCAACTTCACGGGTATCGAAGTGGCCGGGGAATTTCAGGAGTACATGCGCGAGGCCGCCCGCGTGTTCCGCAACATCAAGCCGGAGGATTGCCAGCTCACCGTCGTCGAGCGCGCGGACCGCATCCTGACGGTGCTGGATGAGGACCTTTCAAAGTTCGCCCACGATGCCCTTGTGAAGCGCGGCGTGAAGATTCGCGTGAAGACAAGCGTGAAGGAACTGAAGGCGGACGAAGTGATCCTCGACAATGGTGAGGTCCTCGCTGCGCACACGTTGGTGTGGTGCGGTGGCGTGAAGGAAAATCCGCTGGCGGCGAAGCTGCCGTTCCCCTTGGACGCGCGCGGCTACATTGAGTGCGAGCGCGACCTGCGCGTGAAGGGCTTCGACAATGTGTGGGCTGTGGGCGACTGCGCCGCCATCAAGGACGAAGAGGGCCGGCTGTATGCCCCGACGGCCCAGAACGCGCTGCGCATGGGAAAAATCTGCGCGCAAAACATTACGCGTTCACTGCGCGGCGAACGATTGAAACCATGCAATCTGGTCAATCAGGGTTCGCTCGCGGCGCTGGGATGCCGCACCGCCGTGGCGAAAATTTTTGGCGTGAAGGTTTCCGGCATTCTGGCATGGTGGATGTGGCGGACGGTTTACCTTCTGAAGATGCCAACGCTGGCGCGGAAAATTCGTGTCGCTGCGGACTGGACGGTGGACTTGTTCTTCCAGCGCGACTTCTCCCAACTGGGCGTTCATCGGTCCGCAGTGGTCGCCAGCCGCCCGAAATACTAAGAGGCTTGCGCCCTCCTGCCCGCTGAAATCTGCTCCTGAAAAATTCATCAGGAGCATACTTCAATGCGCGTGCAGATGTGGTGTGACATGGAAGGCGTCGCGGGAATCACCCAGTGGGCTCAGGTCAATCACGACTCGCCCCTGTATCCCGAAGGCCAGCGGCTCTACACCGAGGAAATCAATGCGGCGGTGCGTGGCGCAAAGCGGGCCGGTGCCACGGAAATCATCGTTGTCGATGGGCACGGCGCGGGCGGCCCCTGCACTTTCAATAGTTGGATCAAGGATCGTCTGGAGCCGGGCGCGGAATACGTCACGGGCTATCGTTGGGGATGCTACGTGGAAGCGTTGAAGCAGGGCTGCGACGCGATGCTGCTGCCGGGTGCTCATGCGATGGCGGGAACGCCCGACGGCGTGTTGTGCCACACGATGTCCAGCGAGGCATGGATCAACGCCTACATGAATGATGTGCTTGTCGGCGAAAGCGGCATCGTCGCCTCCATTGCGGGAAGTTTTGACGTGCCGGTTGTGTTCGTTTCCGGCGACACGGCGACCTGCAAGGAAGTCGCGGCGTATGTTGGCAAGACCGTCGCACAGGCAGAAGTGAAGAAGGGTCTGGGGCGCTTCTCCGCGCGCAACCTTGCGCCGGCCGATGCGTGCGCGCTGATCGAGCAGAAAGCGTACGAGGCGCTTTCCAATCCGAAGCGCTGGCCCAAGCCGGTGAAGCTGAAGTCGCCGGTGGAGTTCAAGATCGAACTGGCCGCACCAGACCAATCGATCCAGTACACAAACAAGAAGGGCGTAGAAATCATCGCGCCGCGACTGGTTGTCTCCCGCGCGAAGACCGCATGGGGCGCCTGGGACCAGCTCTGGCGGCACCATTGATGAACCTGCTTCGCGAATGGGGTAGTCACACGGAAAGCCCCTTCGCGAAGGCGGTTGCCGCGCGCGGTTCCGCCGTGATCGACCTGATCACGGCGAGTCCGAACGAGAATGATTTCGCCGTGGACGAGGCAATGCTTCGCGCCGTCATTGATGAGGCGATGACGCAGCGCCATGTGCGGTCATACGCGCCCGTTGCCAGCGGTCAGATC
>JADZDZ010000107.1 GCA_020850785.1 Candidatus Sumerlaeota bacterium
CATGGCGCCCCGGATGAGCTCAAGGAGCGTGTAGGCGCTGACGTGGAGGGAGGTATTCCATCCCGAAAGCGGTGTCTTCACAAGGCCGGGGGTAAGGTCGTTCTTTTCCGCGAAGGCAATGGAGTGGACGAGTCCATCAAGGGTTCCCCATTTTTCGCCGATTTTTGCAAAGACTGCCGAAACGGAATCGCTGTTGGTGGCGTCCATTTCGTAGATGGGGAGGTTGGGGGTGACGCTGTTGGCGAGCGCCTCGACCCGCCCCTTCAGGCGTTCATTCTGGTAGGTGAGGGCGACTTCAGCGCCTTCGCGCAGGAGAGCCTGCGTGATCGCCCAGGCGATGGAGGCTTCATTGGCGACGCCAACGACCAGCACCTTCTTTGATTTCATCAACATGGAAAAAATCCTTTTTGCCTTGTGGCAGCCTGCAAGCGAACGACCCGCAAGCCTGTGGGCAAGCGGAAGCATCAGGTGGAATTTGCATGGCGCGGACCGATGGTGGGGGTTAGGGAAAATCATGCCTCCCCCAAATGCCACCCAGCGCTATGGAAAGTTTCCCGCAAGCCAGGTTTACCTGATCTATGGAAACAATGAGGCGGAGGTGAACAACCTGCGCTTTGAGTTGGTGTCCTCCATCCTGACGCCGGAGGAGAGGGACGCGGGATTGACGGAGATCCGATCGGCGGGAAACGCCCCGCTGACGCTGAGGGGGACGCTGTCGGAGATCATCGGGGAACTCGGCACGTCTTCCTTCATCGCCGGTGCGAAACGCGTGGTGGTGGTTTACGACCTGAAGGATTTTTACGAGGCGCGCGCCGCGCGGGGAAAGAAGCCCGCCAAGGCCGCCGCGCCAAAGAAGGAAGCGGGCGGCGATGCGTTCGCATCCTTTGAGAATTGGATGAAGAGTGTGCTGCCGACGACGGAAAACATCATCGTGTTCGCCTGTCAGGAGAACGACGAAAAGCAGCGCGTGGTGTCCGAGCAGTCCGAACTTTATCAGCTTTGTCAGCAGATGGGCCACGTGGTGGTGAAGCGGGAAAAGGCGCTGAACTTTGAATTTGAGGACTTGGTGCTGGGAAGGAACGTGAATGGCGCGGTGGCGCTGCTGCGAACGTGGATCCGCCGCGGCTGGGGGGACAGCCTGACACGTGGGCGCATTTTTTCCACGGTCGCGTCGCTCGTGGAGTTGGTCTTTGAAGCGAAATGCGTTGCGGAGGCGCGGGCGAACAACGTGCCCGTAACGCAGGTCGCGGTGCAGGGCTTCCCGTCACTGGGGCGAATTCCCGAATGGAAGGCAAAGAAACTGACGGCGTTCGCGGGCGCCTTCCGGATGGAGCAGGTGATTGCGCTGCTGGAGCAGGTGAATCGGCTGCAGGCGATCATGTACCCGACGGGCGAGGAGGATTATGTGCCGAACTGGGAGGAATATCTGGAATCGTTGACGTTGCAGTTGGCGGCGCCGCCGGCGCGGTAGCTTCCAATTCCCTGCGCACGGACGGTCAAAAAAAGTTTTCAACGAAACGCTTGCCATCGGGCGGCGCGGTGACGCAGCCTCTTCTCTCGGTTGGTGCGTCGATCCGCACGGCACACAGTCCAATCGAGTTATCCGAAACATTTCCTCACTTTCCAAGAACAGCATTCAGGGGTTCACGGCACACGACTACGCAATGCGTGATCCGGAAGGATGCGCCGTTGTGGGTGTCTACAACCATCCCGACGCGGCGAAAATTTGCTATCTGGCGCTCTATGCAATGCAGCATCGCGGTCAGGAAAGCGCCGGCATCGCGTCATTTGATGGAAAATTGCACCTGCACAAGGGGCAGGGGCTGGTGTCCGATGTTTTTTCACCGGCGGATTTGGAAACACTGCCGGGAAGTTGCGCCATTGGCCATGTGCGCTACTCAACGACCGGTTCCAACACGGCGCACAACGCGCAGCCGCTTCGGGCGAACTATCGCGGCGGGCACATCGCGGTGGCGCACAATGGGAACCTGACGAACGCCGATGAGCTGGCCAAGCGTCTTGAAGCGAGCGGCGCGATCTTCCAGTCCACGACGGACAGCGAACTGCTGATCCACCTTCTTGCGCAGAATCGTTCGCAGGATTTTGCGGAGGCGCTGACGGCGAGCCTGAAGCAAGTGCGCGGCGCCTATTCGATCACCATGCTGCGCGATGGGGAGCTCTACGCGTTCAAGGATCCGCTGGGATTCCGCCCACTCTGCATGGGAACGCTGCCGAACGGTGGCTTCATCGTCGCATCGGAATCGTGCGCGCTGGACATCGTGGGGGCGCAGTTCCTTCGCGAAATCAAGCCGGGCGAGGTGGTGCGCTTTCGCGGCGGCGAAGTGGAAAAATTCCAACTGCTGCCCGCGCAGGAACAGCATTTCTGCGTGTTCGAGCTGATTGACTATTCACGCCCCGACAGCATCGTCGCGGGCGGAAACGCGATCTACAAGTTCCGGAAGCGGCTGGGCGAGGAACTGGCGCGCGAACATCCCGCTGCGGCGGATGTTGTGATCGCGGTGCCGGATTCATCCAATCCCGCGGCGGCAGGCTATGCGGCGGCATCGGGAATTCCGCTGGAAATCGGGCTGATCCGTTCGCACTACGTGGGGCGCACGTTCATTCAGCCCACACAGGACTTGCGCGATTTTGGCGCGAAGATGAAATACAATCCCGTGCGCGAGGTGCTCAAGGACCGCCGCGTCGTGGTGGTGGACGACTCCATCGTGCGGGGAACCACCGCGAAGAAGATCGTGGCGATGATCCGCGACAGCGGCGCGCGCGAGGTCCACTTCCGCGTCAGCGCGCCGCCGTGGAAGCATCCCTGCTTCTACGGAATCGACACGCCGGATGACGACGATTTGCTGGCGAACCAAATGACGCTGGAGGAAATCGCCAAGTGGATGAACGTGGATTCGTTGGGCTTCATCAGCCTGCAGGGTTTGATGAATGCGATGCCGAAGGCACTCGGTTACTGCACGACGTGCTTCACGGGGCACTATCCCGAAGGGCGTCCGCGTCGGAACACAAAGCTGATGAATGCAAACGAGGCGGTGGAGCAGGAACACGTTGCCGCGGGGTTGTGGGCGCCCAGTGAGTAAACGCACCGCCACAGTGGCGCTTCCCACGAAGGACCTGCTCGGCATCGAAGGTCTTTCGGCCGGCGATTTGACAGCGGTGTTGGACACGGCGAAGGGCTTCAAGGAAGTCATCACACGGACAGTGAAGAAGGTTCCCGTGCTGCGCGGCCGCACCGTCGTGAACCTCTTCTTCGAAAATTCAACGCGCACGCGCACATCATTTGAACTGGCGGCGCGGCGGCTTGATGCGGACGTGATCAACTTCGACGTGGCGACGAGCAGCGTGGCGAAGGGGGAGGCGTTGCTGGACACGATCGAGACGATTGAGGCCCTCGGCGCGGACTACATCGTGATTCGCCACGGAAGCTCCGGCGCGCCGCATTTCCTTGCGAAGGCGGTTCGCGCATCGGTCATCAACGGCGGCGACGGCGCGCATGAACATCCAACGCAGGCTTTGCTGGATGCCTTCACGATTCAGGAACGGCTGGGGAAAATTGAGGGGCTGCGGGTTGCGATCGTCGGTGACATCCTCCACAGCCGCGTGGCGCGGTCGAACATCATCGCATTGCAAAAACTTGGCGCACAGATCGTGCTGATCGGGCCGCCGAGCCTCGTTCCCGAATCATTTCTGGCTTACGGCGTGGAGATCGAACACACGCTGCGTGAAGGCCTGCGCGACGCGGATATTGTGTATCTGCTGCGCATCCAACTGGAGCGGCAGCGAAAGAATTTGTTCCCGTCGCTGGACGAGTACCGGTTGTTGTACGGCATCAACCGCGAACGTCTGGGCTGGGCGAAGCCGGGTGCGCTGGTGATGCATCCGGGGCCGGTGAATCGCGGCGTGGAGGTCTCGCGCGACGTGATGGAAATGGACGAAAGCTTGATCACAACGCAGGTGACGAACGGGGTCGCCATTCGCATGGCGGTCTTCTACCTGTTGCAAGGAGCGAGGGAAGATGTCGCGGCTCCTCATACGTAACGGCACCATCATTGATCCATCGCAGGGCATTCATCGCGCGATGGACCTGCTGGTGGAGGATGGAAAAATTTCCGCGCTGAAGGCACGCATCGATGCCAGCGACGTGGAGATAATCGATGCGTCCGGCCTGCACGTGGCGCCCGGCTTCATCGACATTCATACGCATCTGCGCGAGCCGGGGGGCGAGGGTTCGGAGACGATTGAAACGGGAACACGCGCGGCGGCGGCGGGCGGCTTCACGACGATTTACTGCATGCCGAACACGACGCCAGTGTGTGATTCGGAAACCGGCGTGCAGTATGTGCTCTCGCGCGCCGCAAGCCACGGCTGCATCAACGTGGTGCCAGTGGCGGCGATCACGAAGGGAATGCAGGGGGAGGAACTGACGAACTTTGGCCGGCTGATGAACTGCGGCGCGGGGGCTTTCAGCGATGACGGCCGTCCCGTGATGAACGCGGAAATCATGCGGCGTGCGCTGGAGTACACGAAGCTGCTGGGGATTCCGCTGTTTGAGCACTGCGAGGACATGAACCTGACGGCGGAAGGGCACATGAACGAGGGAGTGGTTTCCGCGCGCCTTGGCATCAAGGGGATTCCGCGTGTCTCCGAATCGGTGATGGTGAGCCGCAACTGCGCGCTGGCGGCGGCGACGGGCGGACATCTTCACGTGTGTCATGTGTCCACGCGTGAATCGGTGGATGCGATTCGCGAGGCGCGTCGCAATGGCGTGCACGTGACGGCGGAGGTTTCGCCGCATCACCTGACGATGACGGAGGAGGCGGTGATCGGCTACAACACCAATGCAAAGATGAAGCCGCCGCTTTGCGAGAAGGCCGATCGCGATGCGCTGATTGTGGCGCTTGAGGACGGCACGATCGATTGCATCGCCACGGACCATGCACCCCATTCCGCGCAGGCGAAGGACAACGTGTTTGATGCGGCGCCATTCGGGATCATCGGCATGGAGACCGCATTTCCGGTGCTCTACACGTCATTCGTCGTGACGAAGCGGTGGACGCTCGATTTTCTGGTGGAGAAGATGACGACCGGCCCCGCGCGGGTGATGAATCGCGAGTGGGGGACGCTGCGGCCCGGCGTTGCGGCGGACTTCACGCTGCTCGAACTGGGAAAGAGCGCGAAGTTTGAACAGCGCCATATTTTCTCCAAGAGCAAGAACTGCCCCTGGGTGGGCGCCACCATGAAGGCGCGGATCGCGGCCACGTTCGTGAATGGGAAGCAGGTCTTCCAGCACCCGGACCTTGTCGCGCCATCATCCCCCGTGGGCGATGTGGCAAAGCCAAGGGAACGGAAGGCGGCGAAGGCGTGACGGCGACGACGCAAAATGCAGCGATCCGGAAGCTGAACGCGGCGCAGAAGCGCACGGGGAGCCTGCTCTCCATCGGCCTCGAACCTTCGGCGGAATACCTGCCGGAAAAATTTCCGCAGAACATTGAAGGACACGCGCTGTTCCTCGCGGCGATCATCCGCGCGACCACGGGACTGTGCTGCGCCTACAAGTTCAACCTCGCGTTTTTTGAAGCCCAGGGCATGAGCGGCATGGCATTGCTTTATGCCATTCGCGAAAAACTTCCCGATGACGTGTTGATCATCGCGGACGCCAAGCGCGGCGACATTGGAACGACCGCACGGAACTATGCAAAGGCGTTGTATGGCGAGTTGAGGGCGGATGCGGCGACGATCAATCCGCTGATGGGTCGCGACAGCGCGCAACCGTTTCTGGAGTACGAGGACCGGCTGAATTACTTCCTCGTGGCGACATCGAATCCCGGCGCGGCGGATTTCCTGCTGGTGGATGACCTGTACCTAAGAATTGCGCGTCGCATTGGTGAATGGAACAGCGCGGGAAATTGCGGCTTCGTCGTGGGGGCAACGCGCGAGTCGCAGTTTCGCAGCCTGCGCAACATCGCGCCCGAAGTTCCTTTCCTTGTGCCGGGGATTGGCGCGCAGGGAGGCGACCTTGCGATGACGCTTCGCGAGGGCGCGTCACACAGCGAGACAACGAACCTGCTGCTGCACGTGACGCGCGGCGTGTTGCCCGCACGCGACGAGCAGGGCGACATCGAGCAGGTCATCCGTAGCAAGACGTTGACATGGAACCAGCGAATCATGGCCACATTGAAGGAGACACGAAGCCCTTGAACGTCGAGCAGCGCGCGCAACAGCACCTCGAAAAAACCGGGGCGCTGAAGTCCGGACACTTTCAACTGACATCGGGTCTGCACAGCGACCGTTACTGCCAATGCGCCGCGCTGTTCGAGCGGCCCTCCATTGCGGAGGAGGTTGCCCGGATGCTGGTGACACGCATCCCTGATGAGGAACGCGTGGGCACGGTCCTTACGCCAGCCATCGGCGGAATAATTTGGGGGTACGAACTGGCGCGGCAGTTGGGCGCACGTTCGCTGTTTGCGGAACGCCAACCGGGGGAGAAGTTCGTGCTCAGGCGCGGCTTCACCCTGACGAAGGGTGAACGGGTCCTTCTGGCGGAGGATGTCATCACGACAGGAAAGTCCGTCGCGGAACTCATCCCATTGGTGGAGGATGCCGGCGCGGTGGTGGTGGGTTTCGCCGCGATTGCAGACCGCAGCAGGGGAGGCTTCCGGCCCCCGCTCCCTGTCTATACACTGGCGACTCTGGATTTTCAGACTTGGGAGCAGGCGAATTGTCCCCTGTGCCGGGAGGGAATTCCCATCCACAAGCCGGGCAGCCGCATGGAGAAGCAGAACAGCACCGCTTGACCTGATTGCAGTGGGTCGCGCGAAATTCGCGCGTGCGTTGCTTCCCCTTCATCCTTCTCGCCCTCATTTTCCTGTCGGCGTGCGACAACCGGTTGCCGGTTGATCCAAAGGCGCGCCATGCAGAAGTGAGCAGGCGCCTCGAAAAGGCCCGAACGAGCCACGAAGCGATGGCGTGGTTGTCGCAGATCGCCGATGATGGGCTTCCGGAAACGCGTGACCTGATGCTCTCGTTCATCACGGGGCCTTCGGGCTTTCGCGCGGAGGGAACGATCAACCTGATCAACCGCGATGTGTGGTTGAAGGACGAGGTCGTCCGGCAGCGCCTGCGCGACTACTATCTGGATGCAATGGGGAGTTACCGGCGTCGCGCGCATATCCGCTTTGCGATCATCAAGCC
Source organism: Candidatus Sumerlaeota bacterium (assembly GCA_020850785.1). GTDB lineage: Bacteria > Sumerlaeota > Sumerlaeia > SLMS01 > SLMS01 > JADZDZ01. The sequence goes on from JADZDZ010000107.1 coordinate 7,213, forward strand.
GAATGAAACGAAGTATCCTGAATTTGCAAACCTGCCCGACGAAGTTCCCGTTCCCGCAGGCATGATCCGGGTCGAGTAGCAATGGGCGCACTCCGCGAATCTCTGGAACGCAAGCCGTGGCTGCTGTCGCTTGTGCTGGCGGTCGTCTTCCTGCCCATCAAGTTGTATGGTTCGGAGTGCGGTTACCTGAACATGCACGCGGCGCGCGATTGGGAGCGCGGCTGGCAAATGTGGCACGGGGTGCAGGTGTGGTGGAACGGGCCTGAGCTGCTTTTTCGCGGCGCGATCCCGGGCTATTTTTTCAATCTTCTGGCGGGAATTTTTCAGATTCCCACGCGCAATCCCATCTTCGCATCCTATGGGCCGGGGCTGCTGTTTTGTGGCGGGATTTTCTTCTTCCATGATGGAATGCGCAGAATTTTTTCCGCAGCCACTGCGCTGTGGGCGACGCTGCTGTTCGCGTCGCAGCCGCTGGGCACAATCGCGCTACGCTACCTTTGGAATCCATCATACCTTTTCATCTTCGGCGCGCTTGCGTTCTGGTGCATCGCGCGTGCGCTGGCGGAGCGTCGTGGCGGCTGGATGGCGGGAGCGCTCGTGTGCACGCTGCTTGCCGCGCAGTTGCATCTGTCCGCCTACTCGGCCACAGTGGCCGTGCTGATCATCATGGTTCGCTGCCGCATTCTTCCAAGGTGGTGGCACTGGCTGGTCGTCGTTGGCATCCACGCGGCCTTCGTGGGACCCTATTTCTACACGCAGTACATGGACGCCTGGCCGGACCGCGCGGCAATGCGGCAGAATCAACTGGAACTGCAGTCGAACCTTGCACGCATACTTCCGAATCCAACATTTCTGCCGCCGTTTGGTTTGCAGGTTTTCGTCCAGTATCCCGGATACCCAAGGACCTTTCCCTTCAGCTATTACGAGCGGTTCTATGAAGCGAGGCGCGCGTTCCGCTATCTGGGCTTCATGGGATTCGCGCTTACAGTTCCATTCATCCTTGCGATGATCGCGGGGCTTGTCGCCTCGCTGAAGAGAAGGGCACCCGACGAGCCGACCAGCGATGCGAAGCGGTTGTATATACAGTGCGCGGGCATATACCTCGCGGTGTGTTGCATTCCGCAGATTCTATGGAATCCGAGCGCGAAGGTTGGCCTTTACGCGAATGACGCAAACTTTGGCGTGCCGATCCGCTACCTGCTGATCCTGTGGCCCTCGCAGTTCATTCTGATGGCGGGGTGTCTGGAGAAGGTCTTTGCCGGGTGTCTTGCGGGAATGACCCGCTTGTGGCTTGGTGCCGCAGTGGGGACATGCGTGCTCATCACGCTGGCGTTCAACTGGCAGGCGCGG
>JADZDZ010000108.1 GCA_020850785.1 Candidatus Sumerlaeota bacterium
CTTCAACGCATTAACAATATTTCCAATCCTCAGGACCTGAGCGTTGACCAGCGTTCCAGCGCGCTTCGTTCCAATGCGGGCCTCAAGCTCCCCACGGATTTGGCGACATATCTTGATCCTGTGACCAATGCGCCGTTCTACGACAGCACGAAGGGGAAAAAATTCGTGATTGTCGCGGAAGACCCCACAGGCGCGCAGAACGATGGCGTCCTGAAGATTCGCCAATACCGCGGCAAGATTGCCGGCGTTCCCCAGTATGGACCGGAAGTCACCAAATCCATCAGTTCCATCAACGGCGCGATGATCGTCACCGGCGACATCGAGTCACTGAAGGGAACGGTGGATGGCAAGCTGACCATTGGCGCGTTCAAGACCAGCTCAACATCGGGCGACGGCAACATCAAGATCGATGGCAGCCTTGAGTACGAATCGCGTGTGGCTCTCGGATCGAATTTCAAGTATTCGGATGCACCGGAATTGTACACCAGTGACGGCGCGAATGTGAACCTCTCGTATGTTGATACCCTGAAGAATCAGGTGTATGGCTTGAATGACATTCTGGGAATTGTGGCGGAGAAGGAAGTCATCGTTCCCCGCTACAACCTTGCCGGCGCCGCCGTTGGCAACAGCATGTCCAACTCGATGCATCTGGATTGCATCGTGATGGCGACGGGTTCCAGCACCAGCGGAACGACGGACGGGGCATTCTATCCGGAGGACATGCTCAACCGTCCCACGGGCCTTTGCCACAAGCTGGGCGGCGTCATTCAGAACGTGGGCAAGAGCTGGGCGCTGTTCAACAGCGGCAACTTCGTCGCGGGCCTTGATGGTCCCAGCCTCTGGGATTTCCGCGCGGTGCAACCGGGTGGAGCCCCGCCCTTCTTCCCCACGACCGGCGTCTTCACCTACTACAAGAACTCCTGGCGCGACACCTACGTGGCGAGCGCAAGCGAGGCACCCACGCTCCCGAATTGACATCGCGGCCCTCCTGAAGGAGTATACGGTCCATGAGCACCCCGGACCCGAAAGATCAGAAGGCTGAAGCGCTTCGGCGCATGAACGAAAAGATCGAAGCCCAGAAGAAAGGGGCCGGCGCGCCAAAAGCGTCGGCCCCTCCTCCTGTTGCTGCAACGCCTCCCCGCGGGGGAGCGCCGGGCGGAGGAGCTGCTCCGCCTCGCGCCCGCGACGTTATGGCGGCCCGCAGCGCGGCCAAGGAGGGGGGAACGCCGGTGCCCGCTGCCGCCCCTCGCGTATCCGCATCCGTCGGGACGCCAGAGCGTGATGGAAAGGATGCGATTGCCGCGTTCAACGAGCAGAACGCCAAGGGCGCGCGCATCCTGAGTGAGTCTCCGGGGCTTCCCGGTGAGAATGCGACTTCGAGTCCCTTCCGGCTCGCGGTGATCGCGGCGGTGGGGTTGGTTGTCGTCCTTGGCGGCTATCAGGGAATTTCACTCTATACCCAGAACGCCATCGCCAAGGACAAGGCGAAGCATAAAACCGACGCTCCCGCTGCTCCCGCTCCCGACGTGATTCCTGAACCGGAACTCTCTCCTGACGGGCATTTGATCTACCCGGATATTCCCGTCCCCACGGCGGAAGTGCTGCCGACCGGCCCCGGAATCCAGTATGGAAATGGAAAAGGTGGCCTGAACATGGACATGGTGAAGGTGGGGGTGCTGAACAACGCGGGTGAAATCGAGTACGTGTCCGGCGATGATCCCCGCGCCAAGGCGGCCATTGAAAATGCCGCGAATGATGAGCGGTCTGCGGAATTGGCGGAAGAGTCTGTGGTCAAATCAAACACGCGTCCGTCGGAGAATCAATCCGACCGCACCATTGAAATTCCCAAGCACCTTCTTGGTCCGCCGGAGCAGTGACGGCGCGGACCGTGCGTGCGCGCGCTACTTGCCCGCCAGCATCGCTTCTTTCGCGCGTTCCTTCTTCTTGCGTTCATCGGCGTTGAGGATGGCCTTGCGAACGCGGATGTTCTGTGGGGTGACTTCCACAAGTTCATCCTCGGCGATCCATTCAAGCGCCTGATCCAGCGTCATCTTGCGCGGCACGTCGAGGCGCACGGTCACTTCGCTGGATGATGCGCGGTGGTTCGTGAGCGGTTTCTTCTTCGTCGGGTTGCAGCCAATGTCATCGGGGCGCGAATGTTCCCCCACGATCATTCCTTCGTAGATGCGCTCCATTGGCGCGACGAAAAGCTGGCCGCGGATTTGCAGATTCTCCAGCGTGTAGGCGGTGGCTTCGCCGGTGTCCATGCTGACCATGGAGCCGCGGCTGCGGGCGGAAATTTCGCCGCGCCAGGGGCCGTAGCCAACGAAGCGCGCCGCCATGATGCCAAGGCCGCGCGTGTCCGTCAGGAAATCGCTGCGATAACCGATCAGGCCGCGCGTGGGAATGTCGAATTCCATGCGGACGATGCCCGTTCCCGTCGCCTGCAGGTTCGTCATTTCGCCCCTGCGGCGCGCGAGCTTCTCGATCACCGTGCCCTGATATTCCTCCGGCACGTCGATGACGAGCTTCTCCATCGGCTCCAGCAGGTTGTTGTCTGCGTCGCGGTGGGTGATGACTTCGGGACGGGACACGCAGATTTCCATTCCTTCGCGGCGCATCTCTTCAATGAGGATGCCGAGGTGAAGTTCGCCGCGGCCGGAAACCTTCACGCCGTCGGGGCGGCCAAGGTCTTCCACGCGGAGCGCGACGTTTGTCTTCAGTTCGCGATCGAGGCGTTCCTTCACCTGACGCAGCGTTACCGCGCGCCCCTCCTGACCGACGAAGGGGCCGCTGTTCACGAGGAAGAACATCGACACTGTTGGCTCCTCGATCTCCAGCGGCTTCATGGCGGGATCGGCAAGGTCTGGCGAACTGAACGTGTCGCCGATGTTGATTTCCTCCGGGCCTGAAATCCAAACGATGTCGCCGGCGGCGATTTCGTCCACCTCCTCGCGCTCAAGGCCCTTTTGCACCCACAGATGCACGGAGCGTTCGTTGTGCGCGGTGACGACTTCCCATTCATCCTCGCGCTGGTCGTAATCCTTCCAGCGCACGGTGGTGCGCACGAAGTGCTGCCCCTTGCGATGGCGTCCCTGCTGCACGCGGCCGCAGCCGATGCGGCCGATGTAGTCCGACCACGCCAGCGAACTGATCTGCATGCGGAACGGCGCCTCCAGGTCAACCTGCGGCGGCGGCACATGCTTGATGATTGTTTCGAAGAGGTGCTCCATCCCTTCGTGCTTGTCCTTCTCCAGATCGCGCACCAGCCAGCCCGACAAGCCGGACCCGTAGAGCACGGGGAAATCGATCTGCTCGTCCGTCGCGCCAAGTTCGATGAAGAGATCAAATGTCTTGTGCAGCGCGCCTTCGGGATCGGCCTGTGGGCGATCCACCTTGTTCACGATGACGATGGGGCGCAGACCAAGCTTCAGCGCGCGCATCAGCACATAGCGGGTTTGCGGCATGGGGCCTTCGTTCGCATCCACAAGAAGCAGAACGGAATCGACCATGCAGAGCACGCGCTCGACTTCGCCGGAAAAGTCCGCGTGGCCGGGCGTGTCGATGATGTTTAGCACATAGTCCTGCCAGAACACCGTGCAATTCTTCGCGCGGATCGTGATGCCGCGTTCCTTTTCCAGTTCATTGTTGTCCATGACGCGTTCTTCCACGCGCTGATTTTCGCGGAAGACATGGGCTGCCTTGAAGATCGAATCAATCAGCGTGGTTTTGCCGTGGTCGATGTGGGCGATGATCGCCACATTGCGAATTTTGTCAGGGGACGTCATGAAGGTGGAGTTTTTTCCGGTGGTTCCGATTGGGCGTGCAAAAGCCGCAGAAGGGTGCGGGCAACCCCCCGCGCCGGCAAAGGGCAAAATGCGCAATTCCCGCGCCGAAAAGCGCCACACCGCGTGTGTTTTTATGGGATTTGCTTAGATGCAGGGTCCCGAAGCGCGCCGGTGGGGGAAAGGTGTGGCTGCGGATGGACGCGGATATACACGGATTGGGAGCATTTTCCGAAATTTCGTCGTCACGCAGAGACTACATGGACGAAAGCTGCCTGAAAGGCGACAGCGCAACAAAAGGAGAGTTTCTCCCGTCGCAAGCTCTACGGGGTTGTTTGGTTTTCGATCGGGCTTGCCATCGCGTGGATTTGGAAGGGGAGCGATGAGTTTCCCAGCACCATGAATCGCAGCGTCACGTCGTCGCTTTCGCAAGGTCCGATGATGATCTGCTCACCATCCGCAAAGAAGGAGCGCGTGTTGTTCTGATCATCATCCTGCTGCTTCGGCCCCGCCCATCCCGTGCGCACGGGTTCCTTCTTTAATTCTGCGGAGGGGATGTTGAGAAAATGCGGGGCGATCTGCCACGCAAGGCCCACGTCTGCATCCGCTTTTCCAAAACGCAGGTCGAACGTTCGCGTTTCCGTTTTGTTCCTGTTCACAAGGTGAAGCCGCAATTCGTACTCCATCATGTAGTTGCCGATGGAATCGGGTCGCGACGCGGGCGGATACAACAGCATGTCCGCAGTCTGGCGCGCCTCCGGGCATTCCCGTGTCTGTACGGCAGGCAATGCCATTTGAAATGCGATGGGCTGCGAAGCCAGCGCATCCACATCCAAAGTGATGGGGCTGTTCTTGAAGACGTGCCCGCGCATCACGCCTGTCGCGCGGCGAAGTTGGCAGCCCGTTGGTTCAGACGCGAGATCAACCACGCCCTCCAATGATCCCGCACCCCGGTCCAGATACTTTTCCGTTTCCGTCGTCAACATTCCCGTTTCGCCGCCGGGGATGGCGACTACGAACACCTGAAGGTTTGGTTTTTCCGTCTCGTCGTCTGAATTCACTGCGGCGCGCACGATGCCGAAGCAGTTCACGTTTGCGCTGGAATCCTCTCCGTTTGTCTTTGCGGAGAACTGCTTCGAGTAGGCAATCACTGCGCCCTTGCCGGATTCGATTTTGGTGGCGCTCAGCGGGCGGTCCCAGTTTTCGGCCATCACGCGTCGTCCCAGAACGTTTTCCATTTCATGTTTTGTTCCGATGACGCCATCGGTGACAATGGCCTGGCGCGGCGTGATCGTTACGGCACTCTTTCCGCTGTTGCGCGCGTAGACGACAATGCGCCGGGGTTGCGTGCCGTCACCGGGTTGCGAAATGTGGAACAGGAACACTTCAAAATTTCCGTCAATCGCCGTGAAGCCGTTGTTCTTTTGTCGGCGCATTTCCTCGCTGAGCGGCTCGCCGCTCTTCAGCGAAAATGGCGGACGCACCGCCTCCGTTGAATAGAGCACACCCGGCGTGCCGAACATTTCCGGCAGGTCCGAATGAATGACGTATTGGAAGTCATCGGCGGGCCAGAGACGCCCCGGCAGTGCGTGATTCCGGCACTGGCTGCACTCCACCGTTGGCGAAAGGGATTTCAGCGAGGTGGGCTTTTCATCGCAGGGGTCGATTGTTTCAGCGGCGGCTGCTGTCATGGAGGCGAGAGCGAGCGGCAGAAAAAAAGTCTTCAGCGGAGTCGAGAAAATCATTCGCCGAGTAAGGAGCCTTCGCACAATGGAGGCAAGCGGACGATGCGCGCCCACGCAGCGTGGCATGCGATGCCGCCCGATGAATGTGATGCAGGCGAATGAAGGAGTAACTGGAGCTGCCGAGTGGAATCGAACCACCGACCTCGTCCTTACCAAGGACGTGCTCTGCCGACTGAGCTACGGCAGCTCTCGTGTTGCGCAGGGAGGAAAGGGCAACGTCCATCCCTTGGCAAGCCGATTCTTCACGGTTTTGCGCCGACAGCGGTGTAGGCGGCCAGCAGGCGCTCGATCATCAGGCTTCGCGCGAAACGTCGCTGCGCCCGTTCCGCCCGCGCCAGACGTGCTTCGGGCGCTTCGGGCAGTTCCTCCGCCCAACGTTTCATCGCCGTCGTGAAGGCGCCCAGGTTGTCCTGGGGACTGAGTTCACCATCGTCGCCGTCCGC
>JADZDZ010000109.1 GCA_020850785.1 Candidatus Sumerlaeota bacterium
ATCGTCACCGCCATCACAAGGGCCACAATGATCGAAAGAACCATGGCGGGAATCACCGGCTTTTTCATCAGCGCGCCCGCCAGCGTAATTCCCGGAGGAATCAACAACCACAAGCTGACGTTGAAGTGGGAGGTGATCGATGCGGACAGCATCTGCATCGATTCAGCATGAAACTCGGACTGCGACCCGTGGCCCACGATCACGTAGACGATTCCGCCGATCAACCATGCGGGAACTGTTGTCCAAAGCATGTGGCCCACATGATCGTACAGGTTCGCCCCTGCGGCGATTGGCGCCAGATTTGTCGTGTCTGAGACAGGTGAAATCTTGTCGCCGAAATAGGCTCCGGCAACCACGGCACCCGCTGCGGCGCCGGATGAAATCCCCATCCCCTGCGCGATCCCCATCAATGCCACGCCAACAGTCCCGATCGTTCCCCATGACGTTCCCGTCACCACGGAAACGATGCTGCATAGCACGTAGGCCGTAAGCAGAAACATCCCCGGCGAGATGATTTGAAGGCCGTAGTAGACAATCGTCGGGATGGTTCCGGAAACCACCCACGCCGCAACCAATGCCCCGACGACAATAATGATCAGCATAGCCGGCATGGCCTTCGAAATGCTGCTCACGATCCCTTCCTGCATCTCCTCCCAGGAGTAGCCGAGCCGCATCGCCATCAGTCCCGTGACGATTGCGGAAATGATCAGCAGTAATTCGATCCGGATTCCCAGCTTCCCATATCCCACGCCAAGAATCAACATCATCGCCACCAGCGGAAGGAGCGCTTCAACCAACGTCGGCATCCGATGTTTTTCTTTGATCGTACCAGAAGAGTTTTCAGTCACAGGGTGGCGTCTCCGTCGGGGACCTGAAGGCATGAAATTACGAATGATAACACACAATTGTTATATTTTCCAGTCCTGTCAATATAAGAGAATCTTGGTTTTTAGAAGGAGTTGACAATGCCCGCAGGTTTGCAACAATGCGCGACCACGCACTCAAATCCGGCCGATGACAGGGAGACAAGAATTCATGCGCAGCTCTGTGAAGATACAATATTCGCTGCTTTGTTTGGCATTCGCAATTCCCGCGACACTGATGACCATCGTTGGTTGCGCGTCCGCTGGAAAGTCGAAGGCTTCAGCGTCGGCACCGAAGAATGGTCACCTGATCATCATTGGCGGCGGCCTGGATGAAGCAAACGAACCCATCTACAAGCGCCTGATCCAGCGCGCGGGGCCCGGCGCCAAGTTGGGCGTCTTTCCTACCGCGAGTAGCCGTGAGGAGGCTGGTTTCGACGTCGTGAAGGAAATCGACGGATACTCCTCCTCCGGCACCGCCGAAGTGATTGAAGTTCGCGAGAAAACCTCCGAAGCCGCCAACACGGAGCCCATTGCGACGCAGATCCGCAGCAAAAAGGGCTTCTTCTTCGTCGGCGGAGACCAGCGTCGCATTGTGAAGGCCTTCCGCCCCGACAGCGGCGATTCGCTCGGCTACAAGGCGTTGCTCGATGTGCTCAAGGAGGGTGGTGTTATCTCTGGATCATCCGCCGGCGCAGCCATGATGAGCGATCCCATCATTGGCGGCGGCACCAGTAGCAATGCCCTGCTCAATGGAGTCACGCCACGCGAGAAGGAACCGAAGGACATGGCGGAGGACGAAGAGCCGCGCGGGATGCTGATTGAAAAGGGCATGGGCTTCTTTCCCTTCGGCCTCACGGACCAGCATTTCCTCGCCCGCGGTCGTTTTGGCCGCACCGTCGTTGGCCTTGAGTACACTGGAATCAAACGCGGCTATGGCATCGATGAGAACAGCGCCATCGACGTGGACCTCGCCACCGGCGTCATCGAAACGGTTGGGAACGAACGCGCACTACTGCTGACGGACATGAGCGGTTACAAGCATGAAGGCGATGCACGCACCAACATCCGCGTCAGCCTTCTTGGCGGCGGTGATCGCGTGGATGGAAAAACTGGAAAGGTTTCCATCGTGGAGTCCCGCAAGCCGCTTGTTGTCCAGACACCCAGCAACGACGTGATTCCCGCGCCTGCATCCATCTGGGAAGACCGGGCCTTCGAAAAGCTCATTGAAGCACTCGTGATGAATTCCGCAACAACCGCCGTGGGTTACGACAAGAACTTTGAAGTGCGCCTAATCAAGGATGAAAAGACGAAGGCATACATCGGCCCAGCGAACGACATGAAGACGTTGTCCGTCGTGAATCTTCGCGTGGACATCGTTCCGAAGAAGACCGCAGCCGCAAAGTAGCCGAGACATCCCCATGCATGGAATGAAACTGCAATGAATCACGGCAAGAATTGTCAGGATGGAAAGCAGCGCTGGGCCATCGCACTTCACGGTGGCGCGGGGACCATTCCCCGCGATTCAAGCGAAGCGCGCAAACAGCAGCATATCGTCGCGCTGACAGAGGCGTTGACAATCGGCCGCGACATCCTCGCGCAGGGCGGCACGAGCCTCGATGCCGTGGAACAGGTCGTCCGTTATCTGGAGGACTGCCCGTTGTTCAATGCCGGCCGCGGCGCCGTCTTCAATCGCGAGGGCGTGAATGAATTGGATGCCGCCATCATGGACGGGCGTGATTTGTCCGCCGGCGCCGTTGCTGCGGTGCGATATGTGAAGAATCCCATCTCGCTATGCCGCCGAATCATGGAGGACGGCGAACACGTCCTGATGGCGGGCCGTGGTGCTGAAGCCTATGCACGCAACAGCGAACTTGAATTGATGGATGACGCCTACTTTCACACGGAGTATCGCTACAATCAGTGGCAGCGTGAGCTGGAGATTCCAACCGCCGCCGTCAATCGCGGCACCGTTGGAGCGGTTGCGATGGATGTGCGTGGAAACCTTGCGTCAGCAACCTCAACCGGCGGCCTTGCCAACAAGATGCCGGGGCGCGTGGGTGATTCGCCCGTCATTGGATGCGGGACCTTCGCTGATAATACAACCTGCGCCATCTCCTGCACGGGGAATGGAGAGGAATTCATTCGCAAGACCGTTGCTTCGCGCATTGCTCTCCAGATGGAACTCAAGGCCCAGAGTCTTGATGATGCAATGAAGGACGTTGTGATGAACCGTCTCAGCCGCGACAGCGGAGGCGTGATCGGTGTCGATGCGCAGGGCAACGCGGTGCTTCACTACAATTCCGCAGGGATGAACCGTGGCGCGGCCGATTCCACCGGACGCTTCCAAGTTGCCATCTGGGAATGGTGACTTCCCAAATGCGGCAGCCCGTCAGTTAACCAGAAAGGCATCCTGGGGCGTCATGACGACCTCTGGCGTGGCCGTGGAAGTGGGCGATGGAGTTGCCGTGGGCAGTGGACCATCGCCGTAGGGGTCTGCGGGATTGAAGGGAGGATTTGCAGCGCCGTTCACTGAAAGGCGGATTGGCGCTTTTGTTCCGCTCATGGTGTTGAAATCAAACGTGTCACCGGAGTAGAGTTTTGTGCGCAGCACGTTGGAGTATACAAGCGGCTGTCCATTTGTCACCTGCGTGCGCTGCGTGTTGTCATCCTCCCACATCACAAAGATCGCGCGTCCCGCCGCGCCGGACAGCACATGCCCAATGCGATCCTTGTTGATGAAAATGGATGCCCGTTCATCCCCAGCGACGGCCACGATTCGTGGAGTCGTACCGCCCTCCCGCAAACGCGCCATCCACGACAGGGGGCGTCCCATGCGATCGCGCGCATGGAAATGCGTGTCCGTGATGATGTCCTCCATGAGCGGACTGTTGATGAGTTTCGCCACCAAAGTATTGCCCGAAGCATGGGGATTCGCGAGCGCCTGCTGGCCTGTCGGCGCAGAGCCCGCAGGGGCAAAGATGAACTCACCCATGATTGCCATCCCGGCGGAAGTACCTCCAATCACGGCACCGCGATTGTATGCCTCCTGCACCGCAGCCTGCAATTTCGTACCGCGCCAATTATCCGTGTATTCGGATTGGTCGCCACCAGCAAACCAGATCATTTCTGCGGAGCGGCACGCCCACTCCACGTAGTCAGTGTTCGCCTTCGCCACGGTATCGGGGATGATGGTTTCCACGGAATTCGGCTTCAGCGCGCCGCTCACCAGATCATACAGATAATCATTGTAGCCGTCCGCCCCACTCGTGCGCAGCACCACAATGTCGCCGCCATTCAGAATCGGATATGCCTGAGTTGCAAACGCCGCATCGACCTCCGAACTGCCACCCATCAACAACACGGCGGGCCCGCCCACGGGCTGCCGGGGGGAATCGGCCGCGTCGCCCGTCAAGTACACCGTGAGGTTGTCGGGCTTCGTCGGCCGCGGCCCTGAATTTTCCTGCGCTGCCGCACGCAACGGCAGTGCGCAAAGAGCAACATGGCACAGCGTGGGAAGAAGGATGGAAGACTTTCGCAGCATGACACGATTCCAAACCACGGAGGATGTTTTTGGCGGATGAAAAAAAACCGGGGCGATGAACCGCCCCGGTTTGCTGTCCGAAATGACAACAATCAGTACATTGCCCACTCACCAACGCTTGCAAGAGCGGCAGGGTTTGACCCTCCAATGCTGGCATTAACGGGAAGCTTCCCATCAACGCCGCCAATGATGTCCAAGCCGTACCATGGTCCGCTGCCATCGGGATAACGCGCCGCGCCGGGAGGCGCTGCGCCGTTGGAGGTCGGGTGCTCAACAATGCGTGGATCAGTGCCGGGAACAGTGTTCACGAACATTCCAGATTCCCCCGCCAGCCCCTTGGACTGTTCAGAGCAAAGGTACAGCCCGTCGATTAGCTGTGCCTGACTGCTGAAATCTGTTGTCAGGAAGGAATAGGCCGTTGCCGCAGGGAGGACGGGTGTATATCCAGCCTGAATATCCGCCGTCAGTACCAAATGGATTTCCTGAAACTGGCCCTGAGTGGCGCCGCCAGCACGCATGAAAATCGCGTTGGAGGAGGTCTGATTGGTGGGAGTGAAGAAACCTTCCGTGCCCGCCGCAGAATTGTAGAAGGCATTGGAAATCGTGAAGAAGTTGCCGGTTGCCGTTCCCGTCAAATCTTCGCGGTAGTAAAACCAACCCTCCTGCGTGCCCAACAGCTTGGGACGAATGATGATCAGCGAAAGCCCAGTCACCGACTGATTGGCAACGGGGTGATGAAGCTCAATCACCTGCGGGCGGGAGGCTGCGGGGTAAGTTGCCCCGATGGTGCGAGTCTGCACCTCGTTGATACGCCATGCATTTAGCTGCGCGCTTGCGCTGGAAGCCATGGTGGCGATCACAACCGTTCCGAGAATCGCCGA
>JADZDZ010000110.1 GCA_020850785.1 Candidatus Sumerlaeota bacterium
ATCACCTACGGAGACCTGCTCGTCTACGGATTGAAGGAATCACTCCCCGATGACACGTCGCCCCTTCAGATTTTTTCCCTGATTGAGCACAGCGCCGCGTTCTGCACCGCTCCGCATCCCGCCATTTCCCACATTGGCTTTGGCGATCATTTGGGAAATTTTCCCGTGATCGCCGCAGAGACATGGAATGGTCGCTACGGAAAGGACAATTCCGCGAAGGCCCTCCTGCTGGCGGAAGAACATCAACTGCCGCAGGTCGGCGGTTCAGACGCGCACTACGAGCGGGAAATCGGCGGTGGCGGAACGCTCTTCGATGCGATGCCGCGATCGCTGGCAGATATCCAACGGTTCATTCGCGAAGATCGGTGCAGGCCCTGGCAGCCTTCCAAATTCTCCGCCGCCGCAAAACGCTGGCTCGGAATAGCGAAAAGATAGCGCGGTTTTACGATTCTCGAAAGTGATTCGGGAAGAGGCGTCCCTGCCCGCAGCCCTCTTCATATGCAATAGTGGGTTGGTTCTGTCGCGCCGGCGCGTGTGGCCATGAACCCTTCCAATTCATCCAGAAGAATTCGCGCGATTTCATTCTTTGACGCGGTTGCGATCTCGCGGCGGGAACCATCGTGGCGCAAAATCAATCCGCGATTCGTTTCGGAGCCGAATCCTGCGCCAGCTTCGTTGATGGGATTCGCAAAGACCAGAGAGAATCCCTTCCCGCGCATCTTCTCCCCCGCATAGCCCGCCAGATTCGTGCTCTCCGCAGCGAAGCCGATGAAAACCTGATCATCATTGCGATGCCTGTTTGCGGTGGCTGCGATGTCCGGCGTGCGCACCAGCTTCATTTCCACCTCGCCGGACTTTGACGCCTTCTTTTCCTTCCCGCGAATGCGATCGGCAGGTTTCCAATCGCTGACGGCGGCGGCAAAAACCGCCACATCGATCGTGGGTAATTCCGCCAGCACCGCCGCGAGCATTTCGTCGGCGCTCGTCACGCGCAGCACCTTGCCCAGTCCCGCAGGCAGCGGAATGGACACGGGGCCTGTGATGAAGACCACGCGCGCGCCGCGGGCCATGGCCTCTTCGGCGATGGCAACGCCCTGTTTTCCCGTGGAGGGATTCGTAATGCAGCGCACGTCGTCCGCAAATTCGCGCGTGGGGCCGCTCGTGATGAGCACGGTTTTTCCCGCCAGCGACTGCCCGCGGCGGACCTGCTCCACGATGCGATCAAAAATCAGTTCCACCGGCGCCAGTCGTCCCTTGCCGACGTCATCGCAGGCGGTGGGGCCGACCACCGGCTCAATGATTTCATGGCCGCGATCCGCCAGCGTCTTCAGGTTCGCCTGCACGGCGCCGTTGCGATACATTTCCGGATTCATGGCGGGAGCGATCAGCAGCGGGCGCTTGTTCCACGCGACGGCGAAGGTGCCGAGCGCGTCAGCCGCGATGCCGTGCGCCAGCGTTCCGATGACATTGGCTGTGGCGGGGCACACGACGAACACATCGGCCCACTTCGTCACCGCAAGGTGATCCATCTCCCCTTCGTGTCCGCTCCCCCACAGCGATGTGATCGTGCGCTGGTGCGTGATCGCATCGAAGGCGGCAGGACCAACCAGATGCGGCACCGATTCCGTGAGAACCGCGCGCACCTCCGCGCCCGCCTTTCGCAGGAGGCTGGCCAAGTCGAGCGCGCGATGGGCCGCAATGGAGGCCGACACGCCCAGCAGGACCCTGGATCCGGTCAAAGACGGGAAGTCGGAGCCGGAAGCGGGAAGTTCTTGTATAGACATCTATACGCTCTGAACCGCCGGCGCCAGCACGCTCCCCATGCTGTCACGGATGACCGTGCGCGAGGCCCGGAAGCGCTGCGCGGCGATGATGTTGCGCATGTTCTGAACGGTCTTGTCCAGTTCCTGATTCACAAGGATGTAGTCGTACTGGAACGCGGCGTGAACCTCCTCGCGCGCGTTCGTCAGGCGGCGCTGGATCGTCGCCTCATCATCGGTGCCGCGATCACGCAGGCGCTTCTCCAGCGTCACCATCGACGGCGGCAGGATGAAGATCGTCGTGCAATCGGGAATCTCCTTCTTCATGCTCATGGAACCCTTCACGTCGATGTCCATGATCACGTCGCGACCCGCAGCCAGCTTGGCGTCCACCTCGCTGCGAAGCGTTCCGTACAAATTGCCATGCACCACGGCCCATTCATAGAAGCCATTGTTGTCGCGCAGTTTCTTGAATTCCTCCTCCGAGTAGAAGAAGTAATCCTTGCCGTGGGTTTCGGGCGCACGGCGGGCGCGCGTGGTGGCGGAGATGGAATAGTAAAGCGATGGTTCAGCAGCGAGCAGCGCGCGTAGGAGCGTGGATTTTCCACCACCGCTGGGGGCGGAAATAATGGTCAACATTCCAGTTCGCCGTAACTCAAACTCGATCAAGGATGGGGCGCTCCCGCCGAAATTTTCTGCCGCTGATTAACCTTCAATTGCGTGGGGGTGTCAAGGTGGAGCGGACACCCGGAAACGCAGGAAAGGCGAAGGCGATTTGCACGCCGGGCCTTTTGAACTCCCGCGTTGCTGCTTGTGCCTGTTCCGTCATCCTGAAATGATGGCGGACAATGATTCGCGAAAAACTGCTCCGGGATCCCGTTCATGACCTGATCGCGTTTGACCTATCACGCGATGAGGACCGGTTGCTGCTTGCGTTGATTGATACGGTGGAAATCCAGCGTCTCCGTCGCGTGAAGCAACTTGGAATGGCGCACATGGCCTATCAGGGTGCGGAACATTCGCGCTTTTCGCATTCCATCGGCGTGCTGCACCTTGCGCGAAGGATGTTGGCGCAGGTGGAACGCCAGGTTCCCGCGCCGCAGGAGTGGCGCGTTGCCACCATGGCTGCGGCATTGTTGCATGATGTCGGGCACGGGCCATTTTCCCACGTGATGGAAAAATTCTTCCGCGAGGACCACGAGCGCTGGAGCGAGCGCGTGATTCTCTCGGAACACACGGAAGTCAATCGCGTGCTCCGCGCATTCGATCCGCAACTTCCGAAACTTGTGACGCGTGTGATCGCAGGTGATTCCGAGCCACGCTGGCTCAGTTCCCTCATCAGCAGTCAGATGGACGCGGATCGCTTCGATTATCTGCTGCGCGATTCCCACATGACGGGCGTGAAGTACGGCGTCTTTGATCTCGAACGCCTGATCCTGCTGCTGCGCCTTCACGATGACGGGGAACGGATCGTCGTGGCGTCGAAGGGGCTGCTGCCCGTCGAAAAGTATCTTCAATCGCGGTACCACATGTATCGGCAGGTCTACTATCACAAGACCGTCACGGCGGCGGAGGCGATGTTGATGGCGGTGCTTGGCCGCGCGCGCGATCTGGCGAAGGAAACCGGCGCCATCCCCTGCGTGGGCGAGAACACGCCGCTCTTCAAGGTGCTCAGCGACGGCGGCCTTGAGTTGTCCGATTATCTTGCGCTCGACGATTCCATCCTGCTTTCCGCGATGAACCAGTGGACGCGCTGCAGTGATGCGGTGCTCGCGGACCTTTCGTTCCGGCTGCTCAATCGCCGCTTGTTCAAGGCCATCGAAGTTCCGACCTTCGATCAGGTGGACGTGCTTTTTGCGGAGCGGCAGAAATCTGCGGGGGAACTGCTGGAGTCGCACGGGCTGGACGCGCGCTACTACCTGCGTTTCAGCAAATCCGCCGATCATCCCTACCGTCCGTTCTCACCCACGAACGCGAATTCCACCATCTGGATTCAGGACGACGCGCATCCCGGCGAGTTGCAGGACGTGAAGGACGTTTCGCCAACGATCAAGGCGTTCACGCAATCGCCCTATGCGATCTACCGCGCGTTTTTTCCCGCGTCAGTCAACGGAGAGAACCTCCGCAGGAAACTGACCCCGATTCTGGGGGGATGACGTGAGCACACCGGACGAACTCGACTTCTTTTTCCGCTCCACGATCAGCCTGATTTCCATCATTGATCCGCTGGGTGCGATTCCACTGTTGCTGAGTCTGACACGCAGCCGTGGCGCGGTGGAAATGAAGCAGATCGCCCGCACGACCACGATCGCCTGCGCGGTCGCGCTGATATGTTTCGCACTGGCCGGCAGCGCCATTCTGGATTTCTTCCACATCAGTGTTCCCGCCTTTCGCGCAAGCGGTGGCATCCTGATCCTTCTCATGGCGGTGCAGATGATGCAGGGCGGTGATGCGCGCCGCGCGAAGCAATCCACCGCGGAGCAGGCGGAAGCGGCGGAGAAGGAAAACATCGCCGTGGTTCCGCTCGCCATTCCGCTTCTCGTCGGCCCCGGCGCCATGAGCACCGCCGTCCTTCTGTCCCGCGAGGCGGCAACAATGCACCTGAAGGTGATGCTGCTGGGCGCGATCATCGTGACCATTTCCGTCACGTGGATTTCGCTACGCACAAGCGACCTGCTGCGGCGCGTGCTGGGGGAAACGGGCATCCGCATCGCCTCGCGCATCATGGGCCTCATTCTGGCCGCAATCGCCGTGCAATTCATCGCCGATGGCATGCGCGAAATGTTTCCGGGATTGATGAATACCCACACATCCTGATGCCGTTTTTGCTGGCGCGGCACCCATGATCCGCGCTTTGCTGGTGATGGACGAGAACGATGCCGCTCTACGACTACCAAGCCAAAGACCCCGCCCAATCCTGCGACCTGTGTCGCGAGGGATTCTCCCAATTGCAGTCCATGAAGGACGATGCACTGAAAGTTTGCCCCCAGTGTGGCGCGACCGTTCAACGGTTGGTTTCGATGGTGGGCATCGCGACCCCGAAAACGAACTCGGAGTTGAAGAATCTCGGTTTCACGAAGCTCGTGAAGCGCGACACCGGAGTGTACGAGAACGTCACCCGCACCGGCAACGAAGCGCGTTACATGGAAGCCGGCAAGGCCGACACCGTGCCGGACCTTAAGCGAAAGATCAGTGATTGATGGCAGGCGAAGCCGTCGCATCCACACCGCTGTGGGCGGTGCTCCCCTTCGCTGTGTTGCTTGGAATGATCGCCACGGGGCCGTTGTTCTTCCACCATTGGTGGGAGCATCATTACCCGAAGGTCGCGATTGCGCTGGGAGCGATCGTCGCCGCCTACCTGATGTTTCAGCCCGGTGGAGCGCACCACATCCTTGAAACAGGAGTGGAATACAGCAGCTTCATCGCGCTGATTGGTTCGTTGTTCATCATCTCCGGCGGAATCCTGATTCGCATCCACGGCACGCCGACTCCGCTGCGAAACACGGCGATCCTCGCCATCGGCGGCGCGCTGGCGAATGTCCTCGGCACCACGGGTGCGGCGATGCTCCTCATTCGTCCCTTCCTGCGCTTCAATCAGGGACGCATGAAGCCCTACCTCGTCGTGTTTTTCATCTTCATCGTGTGCAACCTTGGCGGCGCACTGACACCCATCGGCGATCCGCCGCTGTTTCTGGGCTACCTTCGCGGAGTGCCGTTCTTCTGGATGCTGGAGAATTATTCCCTGCACTGGTTGATCACGATGGGGCTTATTCTCTTCTCCTTCTATTTCGTGGACCGCGGCAACAAGGCCATGGCGGGAGAGACGGTGACGCGGCCCGAACTGGACATGCAGGGCTTCAGTCAGGTCCTGTTCCTGATCGCAATCCTCGCGCTGGTGCTGGTGCAGAAGGCGGAATTCCTTCACCATTTCCCGCACGAAGTCGTGGCCGTCACAATTGCCGTGATCATGGCCGTTGTTGCGCTGGCGTCGCTGAAGTTCGCGGACAAGGGAATCCTGAAGGACAACGAATTTTCCTTCGCGCCGCTCAAGGAAGTGGCGATTCTCTTCATCGGAATTTTTCTCACGATGATCCCGGCGCTTCAGGTGCTGCGCGAACACGCGTCGACGCTTGGGATCGACAAGCCATGGAAGTTCTACATGGCGACGGGCGTGCTCTCCTCCATGCTGGACAACGCGCCGACGTATCTCTGCTTCCTCACCGTTGCGACGGGGCTTCACGGATTGTCGATCGACGAAGCTGGCGCAGTGAATACGCTACTTACGATGCCGCTTGGTGCCGGGGATGTGGGCGCAATTTCCCTCGGCGCGGTTTTCTGGGGGGCGATGACGTACATCGGCAACGGCCCGAACTTCATGGTGCGAAACATCGCGGCCGCCATGGGAGCCGACCCACCGGATTTCCTCAGCTACATTTTCAAGTATGCGGTGGTGTATCTGCTGCCGGTGCTGCTGGTTGTGTTGTTCCTGCTTTGATGGTGGCCGTCAGGCGGCTTCCTTCCGCTTTCCGATCTTGTTCTCGGTGCCGTTCATCAATCGCGTGATATTTGCGCGGTGCTTCACGATGATCAGGAGCGCCGCCGCGATGATGAAGATCAGCACTGCGCGGTCGTAGCCAAAATAGTAGGCGATGATCGGCGCCACGAGCGCCGCGCAGATTGATCCGAGGCTGATGTACCGCGAAATCGCAGAGATGGTGACGAAGATAAGGAAGACGACGATGATGGCTTTCGGCGCGAGCGCCAGAAACACGCCGAGGCTCGTCGCCACTCCCTTCCCGCCTTTGAACTTCAGGAAGACATTGACGAAATTTCCCAGCAGCACCGCAACACCGCCAAAGACTGGAAGATGCGCGAGTGCGCCCGGCGGAAGCTGCCCCACGGCGAGCAAAATTCCCGCAGCCTTCGCGACATCGATCAGGAACGTCGCCAGCCCCAGCCGCCACCCCAGCACACGCCACACGTTTGTGGCGCCGATGTTCCTTGAGCCGTGCTCGCGGATATCAATGCCACCAAAGAACCGCGAAATCAGAAGGCCCGTGGGAATCGCGCCCACCAAGTAGCAGACCAACAGGATCGCAACGTCGCGCATCATCAGGGAAGTTCCGCGAACAAGAGCAACGACAACATCCCGATCATTCCGTCACTCCTCTTCCTCATCGTCGTCATCGTCGATGAATTGCTCGTCGATGATATCGTCAAGGCTCAGGTCCTCCGGCTGCGCAAGAAGTTCACCTTCCTCCGTATATGCAC
>JADZDZ010000111.1 GCA_020850785.1 Candidatus Sumerlaeota bacterium
CACCAGATTACCCCCGCGAGAGGGGATATTCGCAACGCCGACACGCAGCAGACCGGCAAATCCACCGACCCCTATCGCACCCCGGTTCCCACCGACGCCTACATGCTCACGCCGGCCCGTGGAACACGCAAGGACGACACCGGCACGCAGGATGTGCTGCCGCGCGTGCTGAACCTCGCACGTCGTCTCAACTCGCAATCAAAGATTCTCGGCAAGCAAATCAGCGGGCCGCTCGCGGCCGATTCCACGGCGCAGGTTCCCGGCCTTCCCGAAGGTACCCCTGTCAGCGACGTGGAGGCACTCAAGTCCCTCGAAAAAGAAATCGACCGCGGGCTGGACCTCGTCATGTCGCTGCGCCGCCAGATGGCAATGCTCAACATGCGCCACGTGGAAAGCGCGGAAACGATTCGCGACCTCGTGCAGCGCCTCAGTTACTCGTCGGACACCATCACGCCCGTTCCCGTTGATTCCTTCGAGGCTTCCCAAGATGCCAAGATGCTGACGGAAAACCTTCAGGCCATCGACGACATCATCAAGCGTGTGTCCACCGAAGTGCCGATGCTCAGCCAGCAAGTGGAGTCCACCGCCGCCGGCAATCCATCCGCTTCGGATGAGGACACGCAGAAACCCTTCTACTACCGGAAGAGTTGATCCGCCGTTCAGTCCTTCGCGTCCAGTACCTGCCTGAACACGCGGCGTGCGTTGTCGCCCATGATGCCGCGAACAACCTTTTCGCTGTGGCCCCGCTTGCGAAGGCCATCCGCGACCGCCTGCCATTTGGACGCCTTCTCCAGCCCGACCGGGAATGTCCAGATGCCGTCAAAATCGGCCCCCAGCGCCACGTGTTCCGCTCCTGCAATCTTCACCGCGTGGTCGATGTGATCCAGATAGGTATCCAAGGTAACGACATACTTCGGGTCCATGTTCTCCACAAACAACTGGCGACGCTGCTCGCGGTAGTCGGGATTCGACGTGTCGTTGTTGAATTTCTTCTTCAACGCATCCAGCTCTTCCTTGTGTGATTTCTCAACCAACTCCCATCCCTTCTCGAAGTCATCGCTCAGGAATTCAGGCAGTGCATTGATGCCGATCACGCCGCCGTTCTTCGCAAGCGCGCGCAGCATGTCGTCACTGACATCGCGTGGATGGCTGCACAGCGCGCGGCACGAGGAGTGGGAAATCACCACAGGATTCTTTGTCACCTGCAGCGCATCGTAGAAAGTCTGGTCGGAAACATGGCTGAGGTCGACGATCATGTGAAGACGATCCATTTCGCGAACGACTTCGCGCCCGAATTCCGTCAGCCCCATTTTCTCCCGATCTCCCGACGAACCTGCCCAGGACAGATTGCTGGTCCACGTCAGCGTCATGCCGCGCACGCCGAGACGGTGAAACGTGCGAAGCAGCGCAAGGTCGTCGTTGATGGGGCCTGCGCCTTCGATCCACAAGTACACCGCGATCTTTCCATCCTTGCGGATGCGCTCCGCGTCCTTTGCGGTCAGCGCCAGTTCGATCTGGTCGTGATACTTCGCCTGCTGCTGGTGGAATTTGTCGATGATCTGCAAGGCGCGATTGGTTGCGTCCAAGCCCTTGTGCTCGGACGGGTCCATCCACACGGCGAACACCTGATCGGTCACGAGCCCTTCGCGCATGGTGGGGATTGTCACCTGCGCCCATGGCGGGGGAGCGCCGATGTCCACGTTGTTCTCCATCACGCGCAGCAAAATATCGGAATGCAAATCCATCACCGGCACCGGTTTGGCCGCTTGGGACAACGTCGTCGCCATCAGCATCGCTCCTGTTGTGGCTGCAAGAATGCAATGTCGCAAAGTGCGCAGAAGAGGCATCTTGAATGCGCTCCTGAACGGAAAAGTTGGCTCATGATGTTCGCGATCAAATCCGGTCGTCCCGCAGGGCGCAATCATTCCTCGCCGGCCGGAGGCAGCGGCCTGCCCGCCCGCATCGTGAACCGGGCGATCTCCCCGCGGAAGGGGGACTGCTGATTGGCGGAGCCACCAAGCACCAGAGGCCCCGGATACTGGTTCAGGTTGTCGAAAACGCGCATGTCGGACTCCGCGCACAACGCGCCATTTACGAACAGGCGCGTGATCACGCCGTCATGCGCGATGCGAATGCTGCACCATTCGCGATCGGGGATGATCCCCTCCCGCGTTTCCAGATAGAGAAAACGCCAGTCCAGATCGCGCAGCCAAACGACCAGCTTTCCCTTGTTCACCCATGACGCCATTACCTGATTGCGGGAAAACAGGACCGCGTTTTTGTCCGTCGGCTCTGCGTGGAGAAGGAATGCGACTTCCAATTCCCTCCCCAGTTCGGTGTTGTGCGGGCTGTTCAGCGCGATCTTGTCCTCACGATTGCGAAAACGAATGGCATCATTCGCGTCAAGCAGGTCCGCGTCCAACGCAGCCGCGTCGCAATCATCACCGCGATCATACAATTTTGCATTCTCGACAATCAGGCGATGCAGCACGCGCCCGCCTTCGCCAAGTTTGACTTGGGGGCGCACATCAATTGCGTTGGATTCATTCGACGGAAGAAAGCGAATCGCATCGATGTTGGCGTGGAAGGCGGGGGGCGTCGTGCGCGGGTCTGCGCCCCTGCTCACAAACTCGATCATGTTCCGTCCTGCGTTCGCGTGAATCGCGGGCAGCGCAACCACGTCCCGCGTTTGAACATCCGCGTGGCCCGAAATCTTTTCGTTCAACGGCTTTCCGTTCATGTAAACTGCGAAGTCAAACCCTGACGGTTGCCGCGTCATTGCAAGCTGCGGCGTCAGTGTCCCCGTTGTGGGCAGATCGAGCGCCCACACGAAGCGGTCCCCGGTTTTGAGCGCCACCAGGGACGCGTCCGCATCACCGCTCCAGCCGCCGTCCTTCGGGCGATTGGCGGCGCTGACGACGGCGCCCCGCAGCGCGAAGAACTGCGAATCCAACACCGCGTTTTCCGCCTCATACCATCCGCCGGGCAGCGGCCCCGCGATGGGGATTGCGCCCAGCATCCGATCCTTCAGCGGCGGAAGCGGAGGCTGCACCTGCGGCTTGCGAAGGTAGTAGAAGGCAACGCTGGAGTAATTGTTTTCCATCCCCGGTCGTGCGTCGAATCCGTTGAGTCCGTGTTCAAACTCCAGCCGGAAATGTTTCTGAAACGGAATCGGCGCATCGTTGTGAAAGTCGTACAGATTCCAGAATCCGTTTCGCTCAAAACCGTTCATCACCTGCGCAACGCCGGAACGCAGCGTGCCTCCGCGGCCGCTGAACCCCCACGCGTGACCGAAGGCATCCTCCGTTCCCGTTCCTTCAAAGCGTTCGCCATCGACGATGTAGTTGTCATCCCCTTCGCCCCACCAGCCACCGCCGTTGAGCACCACGTTCAGGTGATGGCCCAGATATGCGCCATGTCCGGAAATATCCGCGACGGTGTAGGGCACCAGCGGTGTCGCGGGTTTTTCCTGCCGATACTGCGCGTGAAAATACATCTCCCGTGATGCAACGGCGCGACGCTCCCACGTCACGGCGGCGTAGTATCGCTGGCGATCCTGCGACTGATTTTCCAACTGAATCAGCGCGCGCCGGCGAAACGGCATCCTGAAGAAGGCATTGAGTGAACCGGTGTCCTGCACGGACACGAATGCGCTTTCATAGGGCTGCACGCGCCCACGCGCCACGTTGAAGAAATCCCCCACGGGGACCAGCACGCTGGCGCCGGGTGCATCGTCCCAGGTGATTCGAAGCACCGTCTGACGATTGCTTTCCTTCTGCGCAAAACCATCCGCCGTCATCCAGAGCGATGTGATCTCGCCGGGACCCGTCAGGTCCGCAATCGTGCGGGACTGCCCCGGCTCGATCCAGATGAAATCTTCATTTCCGCCCTTCGGATCAGCGGTCGTTGCACGCGCCCAACGATAGGGCGCGGCGTGGCGTGCGCATGATGCCAACCACAACGCGGCCATGCAGTACGCGAGCGCGGCGAAGCAGCGGTGAAACTTCAGCGGGAACATGCTTGCCAATGCGGTTCCAAAACGCCGGAGGGAAAAGTCCGTCATGGAGGATGCGGCGTGATGAGGAAATCTAGTTCCGTGCAACAGTGCGCAGGTCGGGATTCAATCGCAACGCATCACGGTAGTACACGCGCGCAAGCGCATCCTGTCCCTGACGCCGCAGCGCCAACGCCATGTTAAAATACCCGTCGGCATTTTCAGGATTGATCACGGTGACTGTCTGGAAGTGCTTGGAGGCTTCCGCAAATTGTCCCAGCTTGTAGTGGGAAATTCCCGCCAGCAGGTGCGCATCAATGTCATTGGGATTCTGCGCAAGCACCTGATTGAACTCCGTCAGCGCCTCCTGATACTGCTTTGCGCGATAGTGCGAATTGCCAAGGTTGAAATGCAGATTCACGGAGTCTGGCTCGATTGCCAGTCCGCGGCGGTAGATCGGTTCCGCTTCCGCATGTTTCCCTTCATCGTTGTAGGTATTCGCGAGATTGTTCCAACCTTCGTAGTACAGCGGGTCCGCTTCCACGGCAGCCTGATAGGACACGCGCGCCGCCGCAAAATCGCCCGCCTTCACGTCCAGATTTCCCGCTTTCTTGTATTCTTCAACACGTGCGGCCAGTTGCTCCTTTGGCGATGGCGGAGGGAGCACAAAGCTGGATGACGATGACGGTTGCAGCCCCGTTATCACGTCGGAAAGGGCAAGTTTCTCCACGAGCGCGGGCGCGGCTGGTTCGGATGGTGGCGTCGCCTCCGCAACGGGTGCGGGCGATTCCGGCGGTGGCGCTTCAGCGGGCGGTGGAACCACGGCCACTTTCCTGCCGACGACCTCGACCGGCGCGGGCTTCATCCAATCGATCACATAATAGGTTCCAAGCATGAGAACGCCGGCGCATGCCGTCGCCGCCAAAACGATCACTGCTCCCGCATAAATTTGTCGCCTTCGCGAAGGCGGTTCGGATTGCTGGTGCAGCAGGACGCTTTCCGGCACGGCGGTGGGTTTTGGAAGCGGCGGGGGGAGCGTTCCTGCGGCACCCATGGGCGGCGCCTGACGGGGCATCGGCGCTGAGGGTGCGGGGGAATCATCTTCGGCGGGATCGGGGCGAAGGGGGAGGCCCAGACCCGGCGAGGAACCAAGGCCCTGAATATCCTCCAGAATCTGGCCGTCGCGGGCCAGCTTCACTCCGCGCAGGATTTCCGCCTCTCCCCGTGTCTTGGGCGACAGGGCGCATTCCACGCCATAGCAGGTGACGCACGCGCAGGGAACCTTGTAGGTTTTGCAGAACTTTCCCATCGCTCACTCGCTCTCGCAATAAACCCCGTTGGTGATTTGGCCATACGGGGGTGGGCTTCCTCAATGAAAGATTGAACAAATTCGCTCCAGAGGCAATCGGTTGATGGCCTAATTGGGCCGGATGAAACCCTGATTTTTGCCCGAAATTCCGAAATTCGCCCAAAACCGAGCGGAAGGGCGGGGCCTGCGTGGGCTGATTCGTGACCGTTCCTCGTTGACGGCGTCACGAAGCAGCCAAGACAACGGTGCGCTTTTGTGGCACCCCCTGAAACCAAGGACTCTCGCATTTCATGTTGGACCATATTATCAAGCTCCTGCCGCAGTACGGCATGTTCCTGCTTTTCCTGATCGTTTTCTGCGAGACCGGGATCCTCGTCACCTTCTTCCTTCCCGGCGATTCGCTCCTGATCACCGTGGGGATGTTCGCAAACCCTGACATGCCGAACCATATTCAGGGCTTGAGCATTGTGACGGTGAACATCGTCCTCGTGCTGGCGGCGGTGCTGGGGGATCAGTTGGGTTTTTATCTGGGCTGCCGCGTCAGCGACAGGATTTGGGACCGTCCCGACGGGCGGTTCTACAAGCGCAAGTACATGGAGGAAGCGCACGAGTTCTACGTGAAGCATGGCGCGCTTGCGATCATCGGCGCGCGTTTCATTCCCGTGATGCGCACCTTTGTTCCCTTCGCCGCCGGCGTGGCCAAGA
>JADZDZ010000112.1 GCA_020850785.1 Candidatus Sumerlaeota bacterium
CCAGCGGAACCTTCATTAGTCCGAAACCGACGGCGATGCCGATCACCCCCCACATCATCTGCTTCACAAAATAGTCGGAGCCATGATGGAAGCGGTAATCCTCGTCGGGACGGGTTTCCTGCTTTGCCATCACGCGGATGTTTTCAAGGCCCGCGCGCGCCCCACTCGCGCTGTAGACCATCACCGTGCCGAGCGTGATAAGCACGGCAACAACAATGGCCAACAGCGCGGCGGGATTTTCAAGCTGGCGGAGGAACCGATCAAACAACGCGCGTCACCTTCTCTCTGTCTTCGTCACAGGCCCAACTGATTGCGAACGCAGCGTTTGAACACGCGGCCCCGGTCTTCATAGTCCTTGAACATGTCGAAACTTGCGCAGGCAGGCGACAGCAGCACGACGTCGCCGGTGCGGGAGATGCCGGTTGCGATCTTCACCGCCTCCTCCATCGTCGCCGCTTCCTTCGTCTCCACAAGGTTGCCCCACGCCTTCTTGATCAGCGGCTTTGCCTCGCCGAGCAGGATCAGCGCCTTCACGCGCTCCTTCACCAGCGAGTTCAGGCGATCATAGGCGGACTGCTTGTCCTTCCCGCCTGCGATCAGGATCACCGGCTTGTTCTCGAAGCTCAGCAGCGCCTTCTCCAGCGAGTCCACATTCGTGGCCTTCGAATCGTTGTAGTAGGCAACGCCCGTCTTGCTTTTTTCCACCAACTCAATGCGATGTTCCACACCCTTGAACTTCAACAGCGTCTTGCGAAGCGTGTCGGCCTGAATGCCGAGCGCCCTGCAAATCACCAGCGAGGCCAGCGTGTTCTGCACGTTGTGCGCGCCGGGGATCGGGATATCCTCCACGTTGCAGAACGGCGTCACCTTTCCATCTTCCTTCAGGTAGATGCGACCGTCCGCAACGAACGCACCCTCCTCAACTTCCTTCGTCATGGAGAAGGTGAGAATCTGCGCGCTCGATTCCTCCGCGCACTTCATCGTCAACGGATCGTCCGCGTTCAGGACGAGGAAATCATCCTCCGTCTGGTTCAGCGTGACGCGATACTTCGCCTCGATGTAATCGCGCATGCTGCTGTAGCGATCCATGTGATCGCGCGTGATGTTCAGGATCAGCGCAACATGCGGGTGAAATTCCTCGATGGATTCCAGTTGGAAGCTGGAAACCTCCGTCACCAGCACCGTCTTCCGCGATTCATCCTGGGAGGAAAGCACCGCGTCGGAGAACGCCCGCCCGATGTTTCCGGAAACGACCGCGTTGATTCCCGCGTCGGTGACCATCTGGCCCGTCAGCGTCGTCGTCGTCGTCTACCCGTTCGTTCCCGTGATCGCCACGATCGGCGCGCACGCGAAGTAGGACGCGAGTTCCACTTCCGAGATGATCGGAAGGTCGCGATCCATCGCCTGCTGCACCAGCGGATGCGTGAGCGGAATTCCCGGCGACAGCACAATCGCCTGACAGCCGCGCAGCACGTCCTCCTTGATGGGGCCGAAGTGCGCCGTCACGTAGGAACGACGCAGGCGACGAATGAGCGAACGAAATTCCATCGCGGGGCGCTCATCAACAAGCGTCACCTCGATGTTATGGTGGCGGAGCAGGTGCATCGCACCAACGCCGGAGCGGGCTGCGCCGAAAACACAGACTCGCGAGTAGGGGAACGGACGGATTTTTGTCATCTGCTGAACTCCTGGAGGAATGGGAACTGGAAGCCGAACGGGAACTGGTACATAGGGTTGGCAATGCCCTGAGCAAATCGTTGGTCTGTGTGGGTGCGCGTTTCTCCTTTTCCTATCGAATCTTCAACGTCACGAGGCCCACGAGCGCGAGCAACGCGGACACGATCCAGAATCGCGTGATGATCTTGCTTTCGGGAACGCCGGCGCGTTCAAAGTGATGATGCAGCGGCGCCATACGGAAGATGCGCTTCTGGCGCAGCTTGTAGGAACCCACCTGAAGAATCACGCTCACCGTTTCCGCCACGAACACGCCGCCGACGATGATCAGCAGGAACTCCTGCTTGATCAGCAGCGCCACCGATCCCAGCAATCCGCCCAGCATCATGGAACCGGTGTCGCCCATGAAGACCTGTGCGGGATGGGAGTTGAACCACAGGAAACCAAGACAGGCTCCGGTGAGCGCCGCCAGAAGCACCGTCAGTTCCCCCGCCCCGGTGACGCTGGGAATGATCAGGTAGCGCGCCGCTTCAGGCCGCCCCGCCAGATACGCCACCACGGCGAAGCACAACGTCGCGGAAATCGTGACGCCCGCCGCGAGGCCATCAAGGCCGTCGGTCAGGTTCACCGCATTGCTCGTCCCCGTCAGGACGAAGATCACAAAGGCAACGTAAAGAATTCCCAGCGGCAGCATCAGCGCCTTCATGAAGGGAAACAGAAGGAACTGCGGCCCCGTGACCTGTGTCATCGTTCCATTCTCAATGAACTGATACTGCACAAGGTGCGGAAACACGTACACATAGAGTCCCGCGAAGACCGATCCCAGCGCGATCTGCGCGATCAGTTTCGCGCGAGCGGAAAGTCCCGCGTTGTTCTTCTTCACAACCTTCAGATAATCATCCGCGTAGCCAATCGCGCAGTAACCAATGGTGCCAAGCATCGCAAGCCACAGCACCGGCTGTGACCAATCACCCAGCAGCGCCGTCGCAAGAATGATCGCACCCAGCATCAGCAACCCGCCCATGGTCGGCACGGATTTCTTGTGCGCGTGCATCTCCGCCAGACTGATGGCGTCCTTTCCCTCGCTGTTTCGGATGTACTGAATCGCCTGCAGCTTCTTCAGGTAATCGATCAGGCGCGGCCCAGCCATGATGCAGAAGACGAATGCCACCGCCAATGCCAGCCCCGCGCGCACGGTGATGTAACCGAACACGCGAAGGAAGGACAGCGGCCCTTCGTCTGCCATCTGGCTAAGCAACTGGATCATGCCTGGTTTGAACTCTCCTCCATTGATGTCGCCTGCTCGCCGTTGCGCACGGCGGCGCGGACTTCCTTCAACCTGAGAAGCGCATTCTCCAGCTTCATGCCGCGGGAACCCTTCACCAGCAGCACGTCGTTGCTTTGCAGTTTGCGGCTCAGGAATTCAGCGGCCTCCTCCGCCGTTGCAAAGTGCTTTGCCGCCACTCCAAGATTTTCCGCTTCCTCCATGATGAAACGGGAATTCGTTCCAACGGTGCAGAGGAAATCAACCTTCGCCTCCGCCGCCGCGCGCCCCGCATCGCGATGGAATTTCTCCGCGTGCTCGCCAAGCTCCAGCATGTCCGCCAGCAGCGCATAACGCTGGCCGGGAAGCGTCAGGTCGTTGAGCGAACGCAGGCTTGTCACCATCGCATCGGGCGACGCGTTGTAGCAGTCGGCGATCAGCAGGAATCCGTCGAACCACTCCGTCTGGGCGCGCATCTTCGGCGCGTCGAAATCGTTCAGGCGCTGCGCGATGATTTCCGGCGGCACGCCGATCGCCGCCGCAGCGGCCGCCGCCGCCAGCGCGTTGGAAATCTGATAACGACCATAAACCTTCAGGTGCACATGCTGCGTCACATCAAGGATGCGCAGGTCGAACGTATATCCGTAGGGCGAAACCAGCTCCACATTCGACGCGCGCACGTCAGCCTTTGGATTCTGGCCGTAGCTGATGACCATCTCCGGAATCTCGAAGGCCTCCGCCATGATCGAGGCATGGGGACAGTCCGCGTTGATGATCGCGGTCGCCGTGCGCGGGCTCGCCTCAAACAACTCGGCCTTCGCCGCGATCAGCGCCTCCATGTTCTTGAAGTTCCCGATGTGTGCGTTGCCGATGTTCGTGATCACCGCAATGTCTGGGATGCAGATGTGCGCCAGCTTCGTCAGTTCCCCCGGCTCGCTCATTCCCGTTTCCACGATTGCGACTTCGTGTTCCTCGCGCAGCCGGTTGAGCGTGTGGGGAAGCCCCACGAGGTTGTTCAGGTTCCCCTCCGTCGCCAGCAGCGAGAACGAACCGCGGCAGATGAAGCCGAGCATCTCCTTCGTCGTCGTCTTTCCCGCCGAGCCCGTGATCGCGACCACCGTGGGATCGACGACCTTGCGCCACTCGCGCGCGATCGCACCCAAAGCATCCGTTGTGTCCACAACCTTCAGCAGGAACGCGCCCTTGGGAAAATTGTCACCATGATACTGCATCGGCGCGATGACGCCGGTGGCGCCCTTCTCCAGCGCCTCCGCGATGAAGCTGTCGCCCGCAAAATTCCGCCCGTTGAGTGCGAGGAAAGTCTCCCCCGCGCGCAGCGTTCGCGTGTCGGTGCAGATTCGTCCCACCCGCATTTTCGGATCGCCCTGCACCAGAGTTCCGCCGGTTGCCTGCACAATTTCGCTCAACATGAAGTTCATGCGATCGGCTCCCTGAAGGTCTGCAGCGGTTCCACTTGCGCGAAGTTTCCGAGAAGTTCCCTCAACACCGAACGCGCCACTTCGCGATCATCGAAGGGAATGCGCTTCGTTCCGATGTCCTGATAATCCTCGTGACCCTTGCCGGCGATAACGACCACGTCGCCCGGCGACGCCATCGTCAGCGCCATCTCGATCGCGCTGCCGCGATCAATGTTGATGTAGTAGCGATTCGACTTCAGCTTGCTCTTCAGCAGCCCCTCCAGCACCTGACGCGCGATCAGCGATGGGTCCTCCGTGCGCGGATTGTCGCTCGTGATGATCACAAAATCCGCCTGATCACCAGCAACCTTCCCCATGATCGGCCGCTTGCCGCGATCACGATCACCGCCGCACCCGAAGGTAACCAGCATCCTGCCGCTCGCGCACTGCTGCCGCGCAAAGCGCAATACCCGCTCCAGCGCATCCGGCGTGTGGGCATAGTCCACGATCACCGTGAAGGGCTGGCCCAGATTGATGATCTCGACCCGTCCCGGCACGGGGGGCATCTTCTCCAGCGCGCCCGCGATCACCTCGAACGACACG
>JADZDZ010000113.1 GCA_020850785.1 Candidatus Sumerlaeota bacterium
CAAATCGGGTGTCGTGGAAAATCCTCTCACGAAGCTTCAGCGCGCCTTCCTCAAACATTCCGATGACGCGGAGACCGTGCGCACAGCCCGTGAGCTGGCTGATCGCCTTTCCGGCAGCCGTGCCGTGCAGGCTTACGGCAAACTGAATCCGGAAATCATGGCACTGATTCAGAAGCTTCGCAACCAGAGCCGTTCATGAACGTGACGCGGCTAGATGTCGTAGCCGTGTGGCAGTGAACGCTTTCGCAGACTGTAGACGCTGTCCAGTTTGAAGCTGATATAGGGACAATAGAGATTCGGTTCGATGAGGAAAGAATCGTGTCCCTTTTCGGAATCGACGCGAATGTGCTGGTAATCGATGCCGTTCGCCTTCAGCGCGTCGGCGATTTCGAGTTGTTCATCGGGATAGAAGCAGACGTCCGACAGAATTGAAAACAGCAGCCAGGTTTGGTGCGTGCAGCGGGACAGGATGCGCTCCAGCGAACGACCCTGCTGCTTCGGCAGATCGAAGGCGGACCACGCGGCGGCGATGCGCAGGTAGCTGTTGGCGTCGAAACGCTTCACGAACTTGCGCCCCTGATGCAGTAGGTATGACTCCACCTGATGCTTCAACTTGTAGCCATTGATGCGATCGTTCGGCTGGACGATTTCCTTTCGCGCCCGTGATTCCATCAGGGGAAGCGAAACGAAGGTTTTGTGGCTGATCATGCGCGCCAGCGTTAGCCCCGAATTCGGCGGTGCGTGGTCGTAGTAGTCGCCATCGCGAAAATTGGAATCATCCTGAATCGCACAGATCTGCTCGAAATTCATCGCCTTCGTCAGCACGGTGGAGCGTACGCCGGTGGCGATGGGAATGACGAGCGAGACGCGATCCGCAAAGCGTGTGGCGAAGTCCATCACTCACAATCCGCCAAGCGATGAACCAATCACTGCAAGGAGCTTGTTGATTCCGAATTTGTCGAGCACCTTCACCTGCGAATTGACGATGTCCTGCATGGTCATGAAGGGAAATTCACCGCCGTACGGTTTTCCCGTGTCGGGATTGATTGATGACGGCCCGGTGGAGCCGTAGCACCCGCCAACCCAGTTGATGCAGATGATGAAGTACTTCTCCGTGTCGATGCCGCGCCCGGTGCCAAGGTAGTCGTTCCACCAGCCGACGTGACACTCGTCCGTCCAGTAGGCATTGCCGGGGCCGACGGGATCGACGCCGGCGGCGTGGGCGCTTCCACTAAGGGCGTGGAAGAGGAGAATCGCGTTGTCCTTCTTCTCGTTCAGCTTGCCGTAGGTTTCGTAGGCGAGAACCACCGGATGCAGTGTCTTCCCGTCAGCAAACTTGAAGGGCTGCTTCGCGGTGGAGATTTCGATGTATTGCAGCTGGGATGTGGACATTCAGGTCGTTTTTTTGCAGAATGTTTTCGACTGAATGCCGTCATGGGCCAGCAGGGGCAACGATTTGTAGGCGGCTCAGTACTTGAAACTTGAGCCGCCGATAAACTCACGCAGCAGGGAATGACGGGGCACGATGTCCGGATTGATGTTGCGGTAGTAGGACATGAACTTGATCAGGCGCGCAGCCTCCGAATAGATCGGGTGCTCGCGCGGCACGTTCTGCAGCACCTGCATGGCATGCTGCTTCAGGATCAGGACTTCATAGGGAAGCGATGAATTGAAAATGATGTCGGCGTTGTCCTGATAGGGAAGGATGTTCTTCTCCTCGCCGCGGCGCACGCTTGGCCAGCGCGAGAGCGTGGCAACGCCGTCGTAACCGCGATAGCGCGAATCACGCACGAGACGACGGATGAGGCGCGTGTCGCCGGAGCCAATGCGATTGTGGTCGTCGATGTTGAGATGGGTGAGGGGGCTGATGAAAATCTTGAACTTCAATCCGTCGGGAATTTCGGGGAGCAGGTCCGGATTCAAGGCATGGATGCCCTCCAAAATCAGCGGCTGGCCGGGCTGAAGTTGCACCAGTTCGCCGGGAACGGGCTTCCCCTGAATGAAGTCAAAATGCGGAAGGCGCACCTCGCCATTGCGCAGAATTTTTCGTACACAATCCTGCAGGAGGGCGACGTCAATGGCCTGAAACGATTCAAAGTCGTATTCGCCTGTTTCATCCTTCGGTGTGCGTTCGCGCTCGACAAAGAAGTCGTCCAGCCCGATGACGAGCGGACGCATGCCGTTGACGCGAAGCTGCACGGAAAGGCGCTTCACCGTTGTTGTCTTGCCCGATGACGATGGCCCGCTGAGCAGGATGATGCGCGGGTGGCGCGGATGCTCGGTAATCATGTCCGCGATGCGCGCGAGCTTCTTTTCGTGCAGCGCCTCCGCGACGAGGACGTATTCATTGATCTTCTTTGTATCGACCAACTGATTCACATCCGCAACGGTGCGAACGCCGAGAATCTGTGACCAGTGCTCGTATTCCTGAAAGACCTGGAAGATTTTCTCGTGGTGTATATACGGAGGAAGCTGGTTCGGTGTGCCATGGGGTGGCGGGATCAGCACGAAGCCGGGCCCGCACAAATGGAGATCGAACAGCTTCAGGAGGCCCGTTGAGGGAAGAAGCTGACCAAAGAAGTGGTTTACAATTGGGCCGCACGTATAGACAGCGATTGTCTTGTCGTTGCGGTACTTCATCAGGGCGACCTTGTCATTAAGCCCCTGGGCCTTGAAAAGCTCCACTGCCTCCTCGATGGGAACTTCGCGACGCTCGAAGGGAACATCGGCGTCCACGAGCTTCTTCATGTGCGCCTTGATGCGCTCAACGTCCGTGGGCGCCAGCAGCATCGGTTTGTTTTGGCCGGTGATCTCGTTGTAAACTTCGCCGTAGTAGCCGCGATTCAGCGAGTGATTGATGTAGACTTTCAGGTCTGGAAAAAGGTCGCGCACGGCGCGAATCAGGAGAAACGTGAGACTTCGGCGGTAAATCAGCGCGCCATCGCGGCTGCTGAGATCGACATAGTCAACCACCGCATCGCGATCAACGGGGCGTTGCAGCGAAGCGACCTTGTTATTGAAACGGACGGCCACGATGGGAATTCCCGCAGCCGATTCCTTTGGGATATATTCGCCGATGGGGGCGCCGGCGCGGATTTCCTTCTCCACTCCACCGGGCAGCGTGATCTTGTATGTGGCACGCGGTTCTGCCGCTTTGGGTTTTGCGGCGGGGCTTTGCGTCTGCATTCTCTACAGTTGCTCCAGTTCGACTTTGGAAACATCAAGTGGAGTAGCTGACACGTTCCTCCCCCCTACTGTCAAGCAATAGCGAACAGAAAATCATGGGGATTTGTGCGTATAGCCGTCTATACGCTCAGCGTGCGTCGGTGAGGCGGGTGCCCGACGTGATGCCTTCGACGAGAAGTTTGAGTTCCTCCGGGCTGGTGGCGTAGCTCATGGCGGTTTCCGTCGTTACCAAGTCCTCGCTAATGAGCTTGAAGAGGGCCTGATTGAAACTCTGCATTCCCCAGTGCTCGCCTTCCTGAATCGCGGGGAGCAGTTCCATGGTCTTTCCCTCGTGGAGCATCTTCTTGATGAGCGGCGTGCCGACAAGGATTTCGCAGGCGGGTACGCGCCCCAGACCGCGTTTGCGTGGCAGCAGGCGCTGGCTGATGACGCCCTGCAGACCAAGCGCCATTTCCATGCGGATTTGCGCGTGAAGGTAGGCGGGGAAGAAGTTGATGATGCGCTCCACGGTTTGTACTGCGTCGATGGTGTGCAACGTTGAGAGAACGAGGTGGCCGGTCTCTGCGGCGGCGATGGCGGTCTGCACCGTTTCCAAGTCGCGCATTTCGCCGATAAGGATGACGTCAGGGGCCTGACGCAGAACGTGGCGAAGGGCGTCGCTGAAGGTCTTGGTGTCGAAGCCGACCTCGCGCTGGCTGACGATCGCCTCGCGGTCCTGATGCAGGAACTCAATCGGGTCCTCAACGGTCACGATGTGGCATTTGCGGGTGCGATTGATGTGGTTGATCATCGCGGCCAGCGTTGTCGACTTGCCGGAGCCGGTTGTGCCGGTGACGAGCACGAGCCCGCGCACGCGTTCCGAGAGCATCTTCACGGCGGGTGGAAGATGCAAATCCTCGAAGTTGAAGTTCGGCGTGCTGATGTGACGAAAGACCATCGCCACGGAACCGCGTTGGCGGAAGAGGTTCACGCGGAAGCGGCCGACTCCGCGAACGCCGAGGGCGAGGTCCATTTCGGGCACCCGCTCGAACTTCTCAATTTGCTCCTCGTTCATCATG
>JADZDZ010000114.1 GCA_020850785.1 Candidatus Sumerlaeota bacterium
ACGGTTGCGGTGAGTTCGCTGTTTGGTATCGGATTGTCCTGCCACTGTGCCGCCCGATGATGGCGGCGTGGGCGATCCTCACGTTCACGGGCGCCTGGAAGAATTTCTTCTGGCCATTCGTTGTGTTGGGATCGGAGGAGTTGTTCACTCTGGAAGTCGGCTTGCAAACATTGCAGCAACAAAACGCGAAGGATTTTGGCCTCGTGATGGCAGGCGCGACCACCTCGGCAATTCCGATGATTCTGATCTTCTTCATCTTCCAGAAGCAGATCGTGCGCGGCCTCACTGCGGGCGCAGTGAAGGGATGAGCGCATCATGACAACGTCGCTGCCGCCGCAGGATTTTCCATCCGTCATCGATCTGCTGAAGCGCAAAGGCATCTGGCTGGAGAAGCGGAAGAGCCAGCACTTCCTGCGCGATCAATCGATTTGCGCCGAAATAGCGGAACTGGCGCGGCTGACCCGTGACCACGTTGCAGTCGAGGTCGGCGCCGGCCTTGGCAACCTCACCGTGGAACTTGCCGCGCGCGCAGGCAGGGTGATTGCCGTGGAAATGGATCGCGAGTTCGCCGACTGGCATTCGTACCTCGCCGCCCGCTGGACGAATCTTGAGTTTGTGTCCTCGGATTTTCTGCAGACCGATCTGCGCGAACTGTTGCGCGATACGGATGGTCGGAAGTTGTGCGGCATCGGGAACCTTCCCTATCAGATCACCAGCGAAGTGTTGTTCCGCTTCGTCGATGCGCCGATGACGTTCGATTCGTTGGTGTTCATGATTCAGAAGGAAGTCGCCGAGCGCATTGCCGTGGGGCCGGCCAATCGCGCGGCAGGCGCGCTGACCTACAAGGTTGCGCTCCGCTATTCATCAACTATCGAGATGATCGTCGGCCCGGAGTTGTTCGTTCCACCACCAAAGGTCACGAGCGCTGTGATCGTGCTAAAGCCTCTCGCACGGCCGCTCTACCGCGACGAAGCGCATCGCCTGCGCATCTACTCCACGCTGGACAAATTGTTCATGTTCCGCCGGAAGACGATCCTCAATGGCATTCGCGAAAGTGGCCTTGCCAGCGGCCGCGAGGAAGCCCTGCGTGCCCTTCAGGTGTGCTCCATCGACGAGAAGCGCCGCCCCGAAACGCTTACGCTGCAGGAAGTCATCGTTCTCGCGGATGCGCTGCACGCATGACGATCCCCGGCGACATCGCCATCAGCGCCCGCAACCTGCGCAAGGAGTACACCATCCACACGCGTCAGGCGACGACGCTGAAGGAAATGGTGATCAAGAATCTTTTCGAGCCGGGGGAGACAATTCCCTATGTGGCGCTGCGCGATCTTTCCTTCGACCTTCCACGGGGCCGCAGCCTTGCCATCGTTGGGGCGAATGGTTCGGGGAAAAGCACGCTGCTGAAATTGATCAGCGGCATCAGCGATCCCACCTCCGGGAAGATTGAAATCAGCGGACGCATCGCGGCTCTACTGGAGGTCGGCGCTGGATTCCAGCCGGAGTTCACCGGCATGGAAAACATCTTCCTCCAATGTTCGATTCTGGGCCTTAGCCGTGAGGAAATTCTCTCGAAACTCGATGCGATCATCGCCTTCAGCGAATTGGAAAATTTCATCCACACTCCGGTGAAACGCTATTCATCCGGGATGTATGTTCGTCTCGGCTTTGCAATCGCCGCGCATGTGGACGCGGAGATTCTGCTCCTTGATGAAGTTCTCGCCGTCGGCGACCAGTCCTTCCAGACGAAGTGCATTCGCAAGATTCAGGAGTTGCATGCGCAGGGACGCACGATCGTCTTTGTTTCCCACGTTCTGCACCAGATCGAGAGCGTTGCCGACCTTGTGCTGTGGCTGCACCACTGCGACGTGGTTGATTTCGGCGACGCCGACATCATCCTTCCCAAGTTTTACGAGAGCCTGCAGAATCAGGATTCAACAACCGCTTCTGAGGTTCACATGGATGAGCGGGCTCTGGCGGCTCTTCCCACGGGACGCTTCGCCGCAAAGACCGCGCGCATCGCGAAGGTGGAATTCTTCGACGAAGCGATGAAGGAGGCGCGCAGCTTCGACTTGAAATCCCCCATTCATATCCGCGTCACCTTCGAGGCGATGGAACCGCTGCCGGGTATCGAAGTTCACATCGGAATCGGAACCATGGGATCGCAGCGCGCGGGATATTGGGGAAGCGGAGGAAAGTTCACCGACATCCACTGCGGCAGTTACGTCTGCGATATGAAGCTGGAGGGGCATTTCCTTCCTTCGGGGCGTTACCTCTTTAGCATCATGCTGGGCCGTCCCGGCGACATCACGCACACCTACGACATTCACCTGCGCATGTATGCGATTTCGATCCACGAACCGGGGCGGACCCCCGTGCCGGATCCCGATGCGGGAATGTTGATGCCTTGGGGGCAGTTTGCAAAGGCTCCCCATTGATCCGGCCTTGCACTTCGCGGGCCTGCCGCCACTAATCCACGGCATCTGCAAAGCGGGAGCCCCTACAGCCTGATGAAACTCGTCATTGCACATCGCTCCGGCGAGCCGCGGGTGATTGACGTGCCGGAACCACGCGGCGGAAGAAGTTTTGTCACCGTGCGCGTCAGCCATGCGGGCATGGCGCTGCCCGGCGAACTGGAATTGATCGCTCAGGCGCGACTTCGCACGCGCAAGGGGGATGACGGAATTCCGCTCGGTGGTCACGCCAGTGGCGTCGTGTTGGACGTTGGCGCCGGCGTGAAGGGCGTGAAGGAAGGCATCCGCGTTGCCGTCACCGGCAGTCGTTACGTATATCACGCGGGGCAGGTTGTGGTGCCCGAAGAATCGGTGGTGGAACTTCCCAAGAAGGTGAATCACGAGGAGGGCGCCTTCGTCGGCATGGGCGCTTCCGCCCTGAATCTTGTGCGCGCTGCTCATGTGCAATTGGGCGAGGTGGTGCTCGTCGTTGGTGCGGATTTGCGCGGCCTGATCGTCGCGCAGCTTGTCCGCGCCGTCGGCGCGATTCCCGTGCTGGTTGACGAATCGGATTTTCGTCTCGCGAAGGTTCATCCTCTGGGAATCACGAACACCTTCGCGCCCGATGACGAGGAACTGGTTCGCGCACTGGATGTGTTGACGAACGGACTGGGCGCCGATTGTGCGCTGATTACGCGCGCGAAGGACGGTGCAGGCATCGAAATGGCCATGAACCTTCTTCGCTATCGTGGCACGATGGTGCTTGGTGAATTTGTGGGCGCCAAGGCAGACATTGATATTCTGCGAGAGAAGGCCATCACGCTCACATCCGCAGAGGGAGGCGGCGTGGCGGGTTCGCGCTGGACGGAGCGGGAGAACATGACCTGTTTCTGCAACCTGCTGGCAGACCGGAAGATTCAAATTTCCCCGCTGATTACTGATCGTGTTCCACTGGAGCGCGCGCCAACCATCTACGAGAAGGCGCAGCGCAATCGCGATGCCGTCGTGGCTTGTGTGCTGACGGTTTGAAACTGCACGCGAAGGAAGGAACAGGTTTCCGCCAATTCGCAGCTCCAACACCTTCCATTTTCTCAAGACGGGAAACATTGTCACGATCTTCGGATCGTGCGCGCTCTTTGTCGGGGTGATGATCGCGAATCCCCACCTTGTCGCGCTCGGCGTGATGTGCTTCGTGACGATGATCGCGATGCTGATCGAAGCGCGGAGCCTGCTGTCGCAGATCAACGTCAAGCGTCAGCATCAACCGCGTGCTTTCCAGGGGCAGGCGGTTCCCGTTCGCGTGATGGTCAGTTGCAAGGGCATCCGCGCCCCGGAACTTCTCCTGATCGAGGACTACTTTCCTCCCGCCAGCAACGGACGCTTTCTGAAGCTCGTCGCATATCCATTGGGATCGGATCGCGTGGTGGAAATGAACTACTACGGCGCATGCGATCATCGCCGCGGTCTGTACACCATCGGCCCGCTCCGGTTGCAGGCGTGCGATTCGCTCGGCATTTTTGCGCGGGAGACGCTCGTTGATGAATTCACGGACCTTCTCGTTTATCCGCAGGCTGTTGACCTGAACGAATCGGAACTGCTGGGGGAGGGAACACTGGCCCACGTGGGCTTGGAGATGACGCGCAGAGCCGGCCACAGCGAGGAGTTCCTTGGCGTCCGCGAATATCGCACCGGCGACCCCACGCGGCTCGTGCATTGGAAACTTTCCGCGCGCCACAACAGGCTGATCGTGAAGGAATTTCAGGAGGAGATGACGACGCTAGTCAGCTTCTTCATTGACCTTGGGAAGCTGAGCCTCGTCGGCGTTGGTGATCAAACCTCCGTCGAATACAGCATCAAGAGTTGCGCCAGCCTCGCCAAGCACGCCGTCGAGCGCGGCCACTCCGTCCAACTTTTCGCCATCGCGGAGGACGTGCAGCACATCCCCGCAGGCGCAGGTACGGCGCACCTTCTGGCGTTGCTTGATCGCCTCGCAATTCTGCGCGCCCACGGCGATTCCGCTTTTGCCATTCGCGCGATGGATCTCGCGCACACGCTGCCGCGCGGCAGCACCGCCATCCTTCTCCTCGGCGCGACAACGGCGGAACTGGACGCGCTCTCGCGCGTGATTGCGACGCTGATGGATCGCCACGTCCTCCCCATCATCGTGCTCATCGATGATCGTGGATTCATCAAGGTTTATCGCGAGCAGGAGGAGTCGCACGTGCGCGCTCTGCCGCTGGAGGAAATCGCGAAGAGCCTGACGCTGATGGGTGCGCGCGTCCACATCATACGACGCCACAAGATCATGGAGCAGGCGCTGTTGCAGGGCCTCGAACGGGAAAGCGCCGCATGAAGTTCGCCCTCGATTCGGACAGCGAGCAGATCGGCGCGCTTGGAAGCCAGGAGCTTTTCGAGCGTCTTCAAGTCACCGCGCTCTTTCTCTCCTGCACGCTCTCGCTGACCATCGGCTTCTGCTGGCTGGAACGCTTCGGCTACATCATCGCCGTCTCAACGGGCGTGCTGTGCCTTGTCGGACTTCTTGTCAGCCAGTTTCTGAAGGTCCTCATCGGCGACCTCTATCGCCAGTTCCAGTATCGGGAGAAATTCTTCCTCTTTCTGATTCATCTGGCAGCGATGATTTGCCCCTACTTCTTCTTTCGACTCTGGGTATTTGGGAAGCCGGCGGCCTGCACCATCCTGCTTTCCATCGTCCTTGTCATGCTGTGTTTTCAGGCGATCGACAAATTTTTTCTTGGGCGTATATACGCGATCCAGTTTATGATCGTTGTCATCGCCGCGCTTTATTTTCGTGGTATCCTCAGCCCTGTGCTGATCTTTGTGTGGTTTGCGCTTCTGCTGTTCAGCATTCGCTACGCCCATATTGCACAACGCCTT
This sequence comes from Candidatus Sumerlaeota bacterium, assembly GCA_020850785.1. Classification (GTDB taxonomy): domain Bacteria; phylum Sumerlaeota; class Sumerlaeia; order SLMS01; family SLMS01; genus JADZDZ01. The sequence continues at coordinate 5,346 of JADZDZ010000114.1, forward strand.
GAATCCTTCTCCGACGGCGGGGGAGTGGAGCTCTGGCCGGCGCTTCGTCGCGGAATCCTCCCGATTGCGTTGGTCATCCTTGCGGGCATCGCTGCCGGATGGTTCGCGGGGAACCATCTTCCAAGGTATCACTTCAGCTTTCAAGTGCCGCCGGTGGACACCAATCAACGTCCCTTCGAACGCCTTTCCGAAGGACAGTTCATGGTCAGGTCGCTGATTCTCTTCGCGCTGATTGCAACGATTCTGATTCTGTTGAAGTGGCTCGACAGCAAATTGCTTCGCAGGAAGGGGGCGCCCATCGCCATTGAGGACGGAGGCAGCGTGACGGCCAAGGTCCATCGGCTGGACAGCATTGCGGAAGAGCCGCTCTCCGTGGAGCAGGTTTCCGGGGCGCGGGAAAAAATTCTTTCGGCGTTCCGTCAATTCAACGAAAGGCTCTCCGCCATCGACCTTGGTCGTCGGGAAAATGAAACCGTTCCCGATTATTTTGAGCGTTTGGAGCGTTCCCTGGCGGAATTGGAAGCCCTCAAGAATGCGGGATCGACAGCGTTCGATCAGGCGTGCTATGGTTCTGATGAACCAACGCTGGAGCAGGCGGATCGCTTTGTTGCGTTGCTCAATGGGAAGATCAGGTCGCTGAAGCATCAGGAGCCATGAACCAACCGGAAATTTCAAGCCTGCGTTTGCTGCGCTGGTATGTGGGGAAGTTTCGCGGCGACAAGTTGCGCATCGCGAGCGGCGTTCTGATTTCGCTCGTGCAAGCCATCATCGTTATTCCCATTCCCCTGATCTTGCGGCATGTGATCGACGTCTCAATTCCCGCGCGCGACACCGCCGACCTTGCGAAGTGCATCGTGCTCGCCGCCATCCTGTACGCGGCAAACGCCGGGATGTCCTACTCCGCGATGTCGCTCACGCTTCGAGCCACCAAGCGCGTGACGGAGAAGCTCCGCGCAAGGCTCTGCATGCAGCTCCAACAGATTTCGCTCCGCTTCTACGACAAGGAGAAGGCCAGCGAGCTGCACTCCAGCGTCGTGCTGGACACGGAGCGCATCGACATCATGGGCAATGCAATCATCAGCCACCTGATGACATCCCTCGTCATGTTCCTTCTCGGCAGCGCGCTGCTCGCCTACGTGAACATGAAACTCTTCCTCGTCATGCTCCTGGTTCTTCCGTTGTATATCGTGATGCACCACTTCAACAAGCGGCGCATGCGCGAGGTGCACCAGCAGTTCAACGAGGGGATGAAGGGCATGAGCAGCCTCGTGAATGATCTGCTGCAGACCATTCGCCTCGTGAAGACCTTCGCGCGTGAGGCCCACGAGCAGAATCGCGCGGAAAAGCAGTTCCGCACCGTCACGGAGCGGGCCTTGGCGATGACGATCTTTTCCGCCTACTACGGCTCTTTGATGAACTTTTTGTCCAACATGATGACGCTGACGGTGTACCTCGTCGGCGGATTCCTCATCATCCGAAACAGCATGACGCTTGGCGACCTTGTTGCCTTCGCCGGCATGATCGCGTTTTTGGTGAATCCCATCAACGTGTTCATGGGAAATGTTTCGAACCTGTTTCAGGGCCTCGCCTCCCTGCGGCCGGTCCATAGCCTGCTCACGCTGAACGATCCTTTGGAAATCAACGAGGGGAAGGAGGAAATCGCCACTCTACGTGGGTCCGTGGAGTTTGATCATGTTTCCTTCTACTACGACAATCCGCAGCACATGGCGCTGCGTGACGTGGACATCAATGTCCGTCCCGGCCAGACCATTGCGCTGGTGGGCGAAAGCGGCGCGGGAAAATCCACCTTCGCAAGCCTGCTCTTGGGATTCTACGAACCAACGCAGGGCGCCATCCGCATCGATGGCCGCGATCTTCGCGACCTGAATCTGCGAAAATTGCGGGAACAGATCGGCGTCGTCACGCAGGACAACGTGATGCTGAACACATCCATTCGTGACAATCTGCTGTATGGAAAATTGAATGCCACGGATGAGGAGCTTGAGCGCGCCACCAGAGACGCCTTCGCCCACGATTTCATTCAGGCGATTCCCGACGGCATGGATGCGATAGTGGGGGATCGGGGCGTCCGTCTTTCCGGCGGGCAGCGTCAGCGGCTCGCGATCGCCCGCGCCCTTCTCAAGAATCCGCAGGTGTTGATTCTGGATGAAGCCACCTCCGCGCTCGACAGTGAGTCAGAGGCGCAGATCCAAAAGGCCATGGAACGCCTGCAGGCAGATCGCACCTGCATCATCATCGCGCATCGCCTCAGCACCGTCATGTCGGCGGACCGAATTCTTGTCTTCCGCGACGGCACGATCGTCGAAAGTGGAACCCACGGGGAACTCCTCGAATTCGGCGGGGAGTATGCCCGCCTCTGCGACCGGCAGTTTTCACCGGGAAACAGCCCAAAGCCTACCGAATTCCCCTAATTTTCGCCGCACTTTCACCAAGTTTTGCTCCCGCGAATGAATCACGTTGTCATTCACACGCGGCCTGCATAGCTTCCACCGCCAGAGAAAATTTCCAGAGGATTGTCATATGCTGTCCGTTCGCTTGGATGATTTGCTGATCGAGATGGTGGAGCGCGGCTCCTCCGACCTCTTCCTGAAGGCTGGCGTCCCGCCGCACATTCGCGTGGATGGAAAAATTGCCGCGCTCGATTATGGAGAGCTCAGCCTTGAGGAGACTCAGGATATCGCCTATGGCA
>JADZDZ010000115.1 GCA_020850785.1 Candidatus Sumerlaeota bacterium
AGATCGGGACGCGTATATACGCAGCCCGTGGGACGTGCGCATCGCGGCGCGCCGCGATGATCAAAAGGGATTCGAAGTGCAGCCGATCCGCTGGATCGTGGAATGCACCTTCGCCTGGCTCTCGCGCTGTCGCCGGCTTGCCAGGGACTATGAAAAAACAATCTCCTCGGCCAAAGGCTTCATCCACTTCGCCATGATCCGGCTCATGGCAAGGAGGCTCGCAGCGTGAAAAGAGGGACTTCTTGGATGGGCTCTAAGACAACAAAATCTTTTCCTAAAACCGTGACGTGCTATTATTCGGGCGCTGAATATTCTACTGTCCTGATGGACCACGGGAGCAATCCACGGACACTGGCGCTTGAACGAGACGATAATGGGAGATTATTTCTTATCGAATGGTCGCAATAGCTCTTCAAAGATACATGGCCAGATTCCGACATGCACCACAATGCAAAAAAGTTTTCCGCTGCCTTCGGCGGAATGGAAGGAGGAGAAGGAGGGGGTGTGGGAAAACCTTGAGGCGATAATTTCTCCAAATATATCGAAGCATCACAATGCCACGAGAATTGGCGCTGCCAACAAGCTGTCTTCGGGTGGCTGTGTTCTACAGCTTGACCAAATCCACGGACTTGATGTGGGGAAGGTTGCGCAGTTGGTTCAGCACGTCTTCCTTCACTTCGGTGTCGATGTTGATGATGGTCATGGCGGTGTTGTCGGCGGTCTTGCGGCCCCAGGTCATCTGGCCGATGTTGACGGCGTTTTTTCCGAAGACGGTGCCGACGGCGCCGATGATACCGGGGACGTCCTCGTTCTCGATGATGATGAGGTTGCCTTCCGGCACTGCGTTGAAGTGCTTGTCGTTCAGGATGACGATGCGCGGCATCTTGCGCGTGAGCAGCGATCCGGCGATGTAATTCTTGGAGCCGTCCTCCTGCTCGACCTCGATGGTGATCAGGTTGGTGTACTGGCCCGATTCGCTGAGCTTTGTTTCGATCAGTTCAACGCCGCGGTCTTTCAGCATCGGGCCGGCGTTGACGAAGTTCACGGGGACGTCGGAGGCGCTCTTCACAAAGCCCTGAATTGCGGCGATGGTGATGGGCGTCGTGGAATGATCGAGCACGGTGCCGCTGTAGCTGATGCGGAGTTTCGTGGCGCGGCCGCGACGATATTGTGAAATGAAGAGGCCGAGTTTTTCCGCAAGTTCCATGTAGGGCCCGACGATGGGAAGAATTTCCGGATCGAGCGAGGGGACGTTGAGGGCGTTGCGAACGGGTCCGCCCTTGATCACGTCGACGATCTGCTCGGCGACCTGAATGGCGACGTTCTCCTGCGCCTCGACGGTGCTGGCGGCGATGTGCGGCGTGACGACGCAGTTGTTCAGCTTGCGGAATTCGTCGTCGGCGGGGGTGGGTTCGCTGACGAAGACGTCCAGGGCGGCGCCGGCGATCTGGTTGGACTTGAGGGCGTTGATGAGCGCCGGCTCGTTGATGATGCCGCCGCGTGCGCAGTTCACGATGCGGGCGGTTTTCTTCATCAGCTTGAAGCGGGTTTCGTTGATGAGGTCCTTCGTTTCGGGGGAAAGCGGCGTGTGGACGGTGATGAAGTCGGCACGCTTGCAGATTTCATCAACGGTGCAGGGCTCGACGCCGAGTTGCTGCATGCGCTCCACGGACAGGAAGGGATCATAGCCCAGAATCTGCATGTTGAAGGACTTCATGCGCTTCACGACTTCCTGACCAATGCGGCCAAGGCCGAGCACGCCGAGCACCTTGCCGTTCATTTCCACGCCCATGAAGGACTTCTTGTCCCACTGTCCCTCGCGCATGGACTGGTGTGCCTGGGGAATCTTGCGCGCCAGCGACAGCATCATGGAAATGGTGTGTTCTGCGGTGGAGGTTGTGTTTCCACCGGGGGTGTTCATGACGATGATGCCTTTGCGGGTGGCGGCGGCGGTGTCCACGTTGTCGACGCCAACGCCGGCGCGGCCAATCACGCGCAGCTTGTCAGCGCGCTCAATGATGTCCGCCGTCGCGCGGGAGCGGGAACGAATCACCCAGCCTGTATAGTTGTGGATCGTTTCCTTGATCTGGTCCTGCGTGATTTCCGGCAGGTGGTCGAAGGCGATTCCTGCATTCTTGAAAACCGCAAGGCCGTCGTCCGAAATCTTGTCGCTGATAAGAACTTTATCTGTCATGTGTGCTGAACAATCCGGTATAGGAGGGGAAAATGCGGGCCGTTTCCAGACCGGCGCTTAGTGAAGAAAGAGAACTTTGTGGCCGCAAGGGAGAATCCCGGCGAAATCGCCGCGCGAAAGGAGGAACGGATGATAATATATCGCATCTTTTTATGCGTTTTCAGGGCAGAAAAATCCGCCCCGGAGAACGTTGCCGCAGGGATGCGCAGGCGTTTTTGCGAAGCGAAGCGGCGGAAGCGAACGCGTGGCAGGAATGATCCTGCCGCGGCTACTCCTTCTTTCCTTCCAGCACTGTTTTTGCGCTGGGAGCGGGTGCGCCTTCCCCCTTGGCCGTCCATTTGATGGCGTTTGTGAGCCAGTGATTGAGGCCGGGTGAAAGTTCCGGATGCGGGCCGAAGGCGACGACGCGACCTTTGCCGAGTGGCGCGGCGACGACTGCATCGCGGCCCGTCATCA
>JADZDZ010000116.1 GCA_020850785.1 Candidatus Sumerlaeota bacterium
AGTAAAAATCGCTTCATTTTTTCGCGTCAGTTCTTAGTCAGCTTGCAACCAGCACTGCTTCGGTTTTAAAAATCGCCCCCATTTTGCAGGATGTGGCGCACCGGATGCTGGGAAAGGCCCTTCAGGAAGACATCGTTGAGTTGATTCGGGAGCGGCAACTGGAGCCGCTGCGGGAGGCGTTTGGCTCCATGGGGGCGGCGGATGTCGCGGAAGTCCTTGAGGACCTTCCCACGGAGTACGCCGCGGTGGTCTTCCGCGTGCTGCCGCAGGAGATCGCCGGCGAGACCTTCGCGTCGATGGGGATCGAGCAGCAGAAGGAACTCGTGCAGGGGCTCTCGCAGGAGACGCTGGCGTCGATCCTCAACGGCATGCCGCCCGACGATCGAACGCAATTGCTGGAGGAACTTCCTGCGGAAGTAACACGCGCCGTGGTGGATTGGCTCACGCCCGACGAGCGCAGCGTCGCCCAGCAGCTTGTGAATTATCCGGAGGATTCGGTCGGGCGTTTGATGACGCCGGAGTACGTGCGGATTCCGCAGAATGCGACCGTGGAGGAGGCGCTGCAGGTGATCCGCGACACGGGGATGCACACGGAGACCGTGAATGTGGTGTACGTTGTTGATGAACGGGGACGCCTTGTGGATGACCTGAAATTGCGTGAGATCGTCATGGCGAATCCAAGCGCAAAGATCGCCGACCTGATTGACAACCAGTTCGTTTCCCTGAAGCCAACCGATGATCAGGAACAGGTTGTTGCGCTCTTCAAGAAATACTACCGCGTTGCACTTCCCGTGCTGTCAGCGAACGGAACAATGCTTGGCATTGTGACGCTGGATGACGTGCTGGCGGTGGCGGAAGAGGAAGCGACGGAGGACATCCAGCAGATGGGCGGCATGGAGGCGCTCGATGAGCCGTACATGTCGACGCCGCTGCTGCAGCTTGTGCGCAAGCGCGCCGGATGGTTGATGGTGTTGTTCCTTGGCGAGATGCTGACGGCCTCCGCGATGGCGAACTATGAGGATGAATTCAAGAAGGCGGCAGTGCTGACGCTGTTCATCCCCCTGATCATCTCGAGCGGCGGCAACAGCGGATCGCAGGCGGCAACGCTGATCATTCGTGCGCTGAGCGTTGGGGAAATTGGCGTCGCCGATTGGTTCCGCGTGCTGAAGCGGGAGCTGATGTCGGGCTTCGCGCTGGGAAGCATTCTGGGCTCCATCGGATTTCTGCGCATTTCCATCTGGACGCTTTTCACGGACGTCTACGGCGAGCACTGGCTCCTGCTGGGTTTGACCATCTGGGTCGCGTTGGTGGGGATTGTGATGTGGGGGACGCTTTCAGGGGGACTGTTGCCGCTGATGCTGAAGCGTTTGGGTCTCGATCCCGCAACATCCTCCGCGCCCTTTGTGGCGACGCTGGTGGACGTGACGGGGCTCATCATCTACTTCTCGGTTGCTGCGGTAATTCTGAAGGGAACGCTGCTGTGATCTCTACGCGCTGGCATCATTTCATCCTTGTGCTGTTAGTGCTGCTGGTGCCGCTGTATCTCCCCGCGCAGCCTACGCCGGAGCCCACCATTCAGGGTGAGACCGTCATGAAATCGCTGCTCGTCAAGGGCATGGCCAGATCGCAGATCGGAGAGCCTGCCAGTGATGTGACGGTGCTGCTGGAAATTCAGGACATGCGATCCCGCCGCCGCATTGGCAACGAGGCGACAAAGACAGCGGCCGACGGCGCGTTTGAATTCAATCTGGACAAGTATTCGGATGTTCCACGCCTTGGCCTGATGTTCACCACGCTTTCGCGGCATCACCAGGGAGTCACAAAAATTTCCATCGTTACGCATGACCAGTTTCCGCTGAACATCGATCTGGAGTTGCGCGAGGGAAGCGTCGCGCGCGGCCGCGTGGTGGATGATGCGGAGAAGCCGGTGGCGGATGCGCAGGTAAGCGCAGGCGACGCGCGCGCGGTGAAGACGGACAGCGACGGGAATTTCGAGCTTCTGGGACTGCCGCTGGCGGGGCGCTTCCTTGCCGTTGCCGCGAAGAAGGGGTACTCTGACGGAAGCGCGGAGTTCTCCATCGATCCCGACCGCGAGACCGATGGGATTGTGGTGCGGTTGAACGCCTCGGCAAAGCTGACAGGGAGGGCGCTGACGCCCGATGACAAGCCCATCGATTCAGGCGAGGTGACGGTCTATGTGGGGACGCTGTACCAGCGGACGCGACTGAAACAGGACGGCACGTTTGAGTTCGTGGCGCTTCCGGTGAATCTGGATGAGTTGACGATTCTCTTCAGGACGGATCGCTTCCTCCCCGTTGAGCGCAAGTTTACTGATGAAGAAAAGGCGTCACGCAACGTGACGTTGAAGGTGGAATGGCCGCTTCATTTCGCCGGCACCGTACGCGACCCGGAGGGGAAACCGCGACCCGGTGCGGGAATTATCGTCGGCGACAACGTGAAGCAGCGCGCCATTCGCTTCAATGCCGATGACAAGGGGGAATGGAAAGCGGGGCCCTTTCCCATGGGGGAACAGATGACCTTCACGGCGACGGGCGCCAATCCCTCTGCACACCGTGCTTCGGGAGAGTTGCAGTTCACGGTGGAGGAAAAACCCGACGAATGGAAGGCACAGGTGAAGCCGTGGCCGAACGGCTGCGAATCGACGTTCTCCGCCACTGTTCGCGGGTTGGAAATCACCATGACGCGCACGGACGTGGGGCCGGGGGCGCTGCCGGGAACGGTTAGCTACACGGGAACGATCGATGCCGACCTGAAAGCCATGAAGGGAACACTGTTTGTTCCCGCGACGGGCGCGAAGGGGGAATTTACCGCCACCGCCTACAATCCCAGCGACAGCCTGCGCGGCGTTTGGGATTTGCGCGAGTCGATCGGCAGGGGGAAGTGGATCGAGGCACCGGTTCAGCAGATCGTGATGTCTGCGCCCTTCAGCGGAACGCAGTTGTTGGACCTGCAGTTGGCGGCGCCGCTGAAGATGACCGGGGTCGTGAAAATGGAGGACGGCAGTCCGCTGCCGACGGGCACGGTGTCGCTTTACCGTTGGAACAATTCCGAGATCATCGAACGGAGCGCGCCGATCACGGCGGGAGGGAAGTTCACTCTGGAAGGGCTGCCGAAGGGAGTCCTTCAGGTCTTTGTGAGGGATGAAAAAAATCAACCACTGACCAATCCCGTCTTCCTGCGTGGAGGTCTGGATCACGTGGAGTTGCACGTAGGCGCGCGACCGCCGGACCCCATGGAACCGATCCGCCAAACAGCCAAATGATGGTTGATTTTGTGGCGGGGAATGGCCTAGCAGTCTTTCAGAGCGACAAGGGGGCAGGGTTTGAAAGGAATGATGTCCACCGCAAGATTCTTTGCAACGATAGCCGCCCTGATGTTGGTGCGGCAAATTGCCCCTGCGGCTGAGGGGCAGTTGATCGCGCTTGCGGGGAAGGATGCGCGGGTGGAGTTCCCACGGGTCGCTTCCAAACGATTCGTGACCGCCATCGGATGGGTGGAAAAACAACCGTCCGGCCTTCATTGGGTTTGGCTGGTTTCCTACAAGGATGCGCAGATTCCCGCCGGCAAGGCGTTGCGCGATGCGCGCGTGGTGAGCCCCCTTGAACCGGGGACGAACAGCGACCTTGCGCTGGCGATTGATCCAAAAACCTCCCAACCGGCGATTGCCTGGATTCATCAGATTGATGGCGTGAGCACGTTGCGTTTCAGTGACAAGGGGGGCCGCACGCTTGAGACAATCACGCAGTCCGGCAACCTGCTCGATCCGCCGGTGCTTTGCTATGATGATGCAGGGATGGCCTATGCGGCTTGGTCGGAAGTGGCGGGCGGCAGTTCGCAACTGTTCGTTGCCAATCGCAGCGAGGATGGCTGGAATGCGCGCTCCGTCAGCGTCGGTACGCGGCCATACGACGTGATTCCGCAACTTTTCGCCGGACCAAATGGCGCGGAGGTTTACTGGTTCTCCGTCCAATCCGGCGACAGCGCCGCGTTGTCCGCGTCGATCAACGGGGGAAATCTCGGCGCGACGGAATCGCTCTCCCTCGGTGCGATTCCCGCGAACCGGCTTCCGATTCTCTATCCCGTGCGGCCGGGGAATCGCCTCGGTGCCTACTGGGTGGAGCAGCGCCCGGAGGGGGAAGTTTACCTGAACATTGATCCGCGTGACGGACACGATGGCACGCCGCAGGTGGTTGGCGGCGAGGCGAACCGCACGCAGCAGTTGACGTTTTCCGCGGATGGCGATGGCACGGCGGCGTGGATTGATGCGCCGGGGAGCGGCGAACGCTACCTGACCATCAGCAGTCGCGAGCGTGGCCAGTTCACAAAGGCGATTTCCGATGAGGCGCGCGAACCTGTCGTCACCACCACCGACAACTGGGTTCACAGCGTGTGGATCGATTCCCATTCCCCCGATGGGAATGGAACGCTGTGGTATTGGCGCGTCCACTAGGGAATGAGGCTGGCGCTTCGTTCCTCACGAGTCGCATCCTCTGAAATCCTCACCAAACTCCTGACGCTCCCCCGCAATCCATGACATCAATTCACAAGCTGGCACCGGTTTTCGATCTGGCACTAACCGGCGGTGGCCGCATGACGCTGCGCATCGCGGGCAATTCGCTTTTGTATTTTCAAATTTCGACCTCGCGGGATCAACAACCCGATCATAGCTACGCGGTCGTGAAGGCTGATTGGAATTCGCCATCGCATGACGTGGCGACGGGTGTCGGCGGCGCGACGATTGTCACTACGGCGACGCTGCGGATTTCCGTTTCTGCGGAACCGCTTTCCATCGTTGTGGAGGATCGCGCGGGGAACGTGCTCTTTGCGACGACGAACAAGGATGCGTTGTCGCTGGACGACGGACGGATTCGCCTGCGCCGAAAGCTTGATCGCAAGGAGGCGGTGTACGGCCTTGGCGAGCATGGTGAGGGACTGAATCGCAATCCGGGAATCCATCGCATTTGGAATCGCGATGAATTCATGCACCATCCCTTCAAGCAGTATTACTGCACGATTCCCTTCGCGGTGTGCGGCGGTGTTCCCGGCGCGGGATTTCATGGCATGTTCGTGGATAATCCCGGCGAGCTGTTCTTCGATGTGGGAATCAGTGATCCCGCCGCGCTGCACGTGGAAACGCGTCACGGAGATTTGAAGTTGTGGCTCATGTTCGCGGAGACACCGGCGCTCGTCCTTCGGGACTACACGGAACTAACGGGCCGCATGGAATTGCCGCCGCTGTGGGCGCTGGGATTTCAGCAATGTCGTTGGTCGTATATGACGGCGGACCGCGTTCGCGAAATTGCGCGCGAGTATCGCACGCGGCGAATCCCCTGCGATGTGATCTATCTGGACATTGACTACATGCAGGATTTCGCCGTCTTCACGTGGAATGCAAAAACATTCGCGGAACCGGAGTCGCTGATCGGCGATCTTGGGAAGGATGGCTTCACGACGCTTTGCATTGTCGATCCCGGCGTGGCAATTCGCACGGGCTACCATGCCTACGACATCGGCATGACGACGACGGGCTTCTTCCTGCGCCATGAATCGGGCGAGCTGTTTGTTGGGAAGGTGTGGCCCGGCGAAGTTCATATGCCCGACTTCACAAATCCGCAGACACGCCTGTTGTGGGGCGAGTGGCAGCAGCGCGCATTGCTGGATGTCGGCATCGCGGGCATCTGGAACGACATGAATGAGCCGGCGATTTTCGGTAATGAATGCGGAAGCAGGGAGTTCCCCGCGGATGTGATTCATCATGACTTCGGCATGAAGCGTCGTCATGAGGAAATCCACAACGTTTTCGGCCTGACGAT
>JADZDZ010000117.1 GCA_020850785.1 Candidatus Sumerlaeota bacterium
AGCAGTTGGTAGCTCGTCGGGCTCATAACCCGAAGGCCGTAGGTTCGAGTCCTACCCCCGCTACCACATTTGCGAGTCGTTTCGCAGCGATTCGCGCGCAAGACCGGGCCGGGGTAGCTCAGTTGGTGAGAGCGGCGGATTCATAACCCGCAGGTCGGCGGTTCGAATCCGCCCTCCGGTACCAAAAAGACAAGAGGCCCCGATCAGACCGATCAGGGCCTTTTTTGTTTTCTGTGGCTTGCACCGGTGCGCGGGCGCGTGCACTTTTTGCCCTGCCGCGCGATAAACCGGCGCCGCGCATTTCCTTGGAGTCTTTTCGTTTGGCAGACGAACAACCGCCAAAACTACTTCTTTCCATCGTCATCCCGTTTTACAATGAAGAAGAAAACGTGGGGGAAGTCTGCGAAGAGGTTCAGTCCATCCTGAATCCGCAGTTGGCCGATTCCTGGGAACTTGTGGCCGTGAATGACGGTTCGCGCGACAAGACCGGCGATATCATCGACCGGTTGGCGGAGAAGTATCCGAATTTGAAGCCGGTGCATCTGGTTCCCAACAGCGGCCAATCCGCGGCGCTGGAGGCGGGGTTCCGCGCGGCCCGTGGCGAGATCGTGGGGACGCTTGATGGCGATGGTCAGAATGATCCCTCCGACCTGTTCAAGCTGATCGAGGAAATGAAGAAGCGCGGCGTGGACATGATGTGCGGCATCCGCACAAAGCGCGCGGACAATTGGGTGCGGCGCACCTCCAGCAGGATCGCAAACAAGGTTCGCGCGTCGATTCTGGGCGATCATATTTCCGACGTGGGGTGTTCGATGCGGGTGTTCCGCCGCAGCATCGTCCGCAACGTTGGCTTCTTCCGCAATTCGCACCGTTACTTTCCCGCGCTCGTGATCATGCGCGGCTATACTGTGGCGGAAATGCCGGTGAATCACCGGCCGCGCTCCCATGGCAGCAGCAAGTACGGCGGCGGGATCAACAGCCGCCTGTGGGTTGGCATTGTTGACCTGATGGGGGTGTGGTGGCTGAAGAAGCGTTCGCTGAAATACAAGACGCGTGTGCGCAAACCGTGAGCGTTGACGATTCGTCCGCGAAGAGCGGTGGCGATCAGGCCATGGATGCGATGGACGACCTCGTTGGCGAGGACGGTCTTCCCCTCAAGAAGAAAAAATCCAAGGGTTTGAAGCGCGACATCGCGCTGATCGTCGGCGTCGTTGTCGTGCTTGCAGTGCTGGGTTATTACATGAAGCACTACGTCGATGTGCAGCACTTCAAGGCGTACCTGCATCCCGATGGTTCGCTGTCGGAGCGCATTGAAAGCTACGTGATCTTCGTGCTCGCGATGGGGTTGCTGATCGCCCTTGGTTTTCCCCGCGTGATTGTCTGCGGCGTTGGCGGGGCGGTCTATGGCGCGGCATTGGGAATCATCCTGAATACGCTCGCATCACTGCTGGGGGCGCTTGGTCCCTATCAAATTGGGAAGTCGGTGCTGCGGAAGACGATGAAGCGTCGCCTCGGCCGGCACTTTGAAACATGGAAGAAGCGGTTCCAGCGCAACGGGTTCATGTGGACGCTGAACCTGCGGCTGCTGCCGGGCGCGAATGCCACGCTCACCGGCGTGATTTGCGGTGCGTGCAAGGTGAAGGTGATCCCCTACGTTGCCGCGACGGCGCTGGGAACGATTCCGCAGACCGCGATTTTCTCGATGCTGGGAAGCGGCGCCACTGGTGGGAAATCGTATCAGTTGATCATTGGCGCCACGATTTTCGTGGTCGTGGCGGCTGCACAGGCCGTCTACATGCGCAGAAAGAAAAAAGCGGATGCGGCCGCCAAGGCTGCGGCGAAGAACTGACTTCACCGCGTCACGCGTCTCGTTTATGATGCCATCACAATGAAGCAATCGCGACAGGACGTTCTTGTCATTGGCAGCGGAGTCGTCTCCCCGTGGGGCGTCGGCGTGGATGCGCTTGCGCGGGGGCTGTATGATGGTCGCATCGCGACAACGCGGAGGGAATTTCCTGGTGCGGGAAATCTTTCCGTGGGGGCCTGCGATTTCATCGGGGGCGTTCGCGGCGAGGATCGTTCGATTACGCTGTTACGCACGGCGTTGGAACCGCTGCTCCCAATGCTTCAGCGGATGAACGCGCATGTTCCCTGCGAAAGGCGGGGTGTGTGCGTTGGCGTCAGCAAGCCGGGACTGATGCTCTATCTGGAAAATTCCGAATCTGCGGCGGATCACTTCCCCGCGATTCTTCCCGATTTTGTCGCGCGACATGCCGCGTCAATCATCGACGCGCGCGGTCCGCTTCAGGGGCTTTCCGCCGCCTGCGCGACAAGCCTTCAGAATGTCATTCGCGCTGCGGAATGGATCGCCTACGGTGATGCGGACTATGCCATCGCGGGCGCTTCTGATGCGGCGCTCACGGATTTGTATCTGTCGAGTCTCGTGCAGTTGGGTGCGATGACGCGCGAGGAATGCCGCCCCTTCGACGCGCGCCACGCGGGTTTCACGGCGGGGGAGGGCGCCGGCGTGGTTGTCCTCGCAACTGCGGACGCTGCAGAGAGGATCGGCGCGAAGCCTCTTGCCCGCATCAGCGGTTGGGCCTTCGGCGCGGAGGCATTTCACGCGACTGCGTGC
>JADZDZ010000118.1 GCA_020850785.1 Candidatus Sumerlaeota bacterium
ATTGATGCGATCAAGGCGAACCAGCAACTTGCGCGTGTCGAGGGGCAGCCTGAGTTGGACTACTACCAGAAGCAGACTGCTCCCACTGCAGGGCCGATTGAGTTTCTCGGCATGTTGATTTCCATCATCATGGCTGTGGGCGCCGTGTTTGCCGCGATGAATGCCATGTATGCGTCGATCTCCAGCCGCACCTGGGAAATTTCCACGCTGCGAGTGATTGGATTTTCGCGTTTCAGCATCATCCTGTCTTTCGTGATCGAATCGTTGTTCGTGGGTTTCATCGGCGGAGTGATAGGTGCACTGTTGGCGCTGCCCATCAATGGCATCACCACCGGCACCACAAGCTGGTCCACCTTCAGCGAAATTGCCTTTGCCTTCCGCATCACCCCCGGTCTGGTTGTGGGGGGAATCGTATTCGCGTCGCTGATTGGCATGATTGGTGGTTTCCTCCCGGCGATTCAGGCTTCACGCATTCCGATTGTTGATGGGTTGAAAGGCGAAGGTTGATCGATGGCATTGGATCAGAATGGTTCCGCTTCTGCGGCGGAAAAATTGAAGTCGCTTCGCATCGCGCCGGAGCACAAGGCTCAGAAACCCAGCAAGGGAGTCGCAGTCGTCACATTCCTGATTGGCGTGGGCATCGGCTTCGCATTGTCGTTCGTCATGCCGAAGCCACCGGCTGACCGCAGCGCGCAATCACCGCCGGTCGCCACAGCACCAAAGTCATCCTCGACGCAGTCCTCGGTAACAACCTCCGTCACGACGACACCGAAGACGGTTTCCCAGCCGGGCGAGGTGATCCTCACCGCAACGGGTTACGTGACGCCACGTCGTCGCATCGCGCTAAGCCCGCAGGTGATGGGACAAGTGGTGTGGGTTGGCATCGAGAAGGGTGACAAGGTTGAGAAGGATCAGGTGTTGGTGCGCCTTGATTCGCAGCAGTATCAGGCGCGGCTGGCGCAGGCGGAAGCGCGCGCGGCCTCCGCGAAGGCGCACCTTGAGATGATGAAGGCCGGCACGCGCCCAGAGGAGATCGCAGCGGCGCGCGCGGAGGTGAGCGAACTGGAAGCGATGCTGACGCAGGCGGACAAGACGCTGGAACGATTGAAGTCGAGCGTGGATGCGGGCCTTGAAACGCGCCAGCGTCTGGACGAGGCGCAGGGCACTCGTGATTCCGCTGCGGGGCGCTTGAACGCGGCGAAGGCGCGCCTTGAGCGTCACCTTGCCGGTGAACGGAAGGAGGACATCGCCGCCGCAGAAGCTGACTACAAGTCCGCCATGGCCGCCGCCGACGAAGCGCGCATCCAGATGGAGGATACGATCATCAAGGCTCCCTCAGCGGGAACGATTCTGGAGAAGCTGATCGAAGTTGGCGAACTCGTGAGCCCGCAGAATTTCGGTGGCTCGCGCGGCGCGCGCACGGAACTGCTTTCGCTCGCTGATCTTTCCGACCTGCAGGTGGAAGTGGACGTGAATGAGAGTGACTTCGAGAAGATCAAGCCGAACGGCCCCGCGCGCGTGACGCTCGATGCCTACTCAAAGAAATCCTACGAGGCATACATTCGCGAGATCGCGCCGGAAGCCGATCGCCAGAAGGCCACCATTCAAGTGAAGGTTGCGATCACGAATGCCGACAATCTGGTGCGGCCTGAGATGGGGGCGCGGGTCGATTTTCTGGCCGGTGGTGCCGAAACGAAGGTGGAAACAGCCGCATCCAACCCCGCCAAGTGAAGGATGACCATTGCGTTGGTGGGCGTTCTTTTGTACCGTTGTGGCCAATGAGTTGAGTGATTTGCGCGGAACGGACGCTTCGCTTTAATTTCTCCTCCTCCATGGACGATTTGCACTTACAGGCACGCTTGTTCACGGCTAATCACCACGGCAATTTTCCTTTTCCAAATCCATTTTCAATGTTTTTCAAAGGGGCACAATTGTGTCTGAGATAAAAACGACTGTGCCGGGCATCAATGCCTGGTCGCCCGAGTACATCGAGAACCAGTATGAGCAATGGAAGGCGAACCCCGCCTCCGTTGACGCGCAGTGGCAGTATTTCTTCCAGGGGTTTGACCTCGCGGCGGCGCAGGGGGAAGGGGCTGCCGCAACCACCGGCGCGACTTCCACCGCTGGTGCCGATGCGGCGTTCATCGACAAGAACGGCCGCGTCAATTCGCTGGTTTATCATTACCGCGATGTGGGGCACCTTGCGGCGAATCTTGATCCTCTGGGGATCAAGCGCGCGCAGCCGGAAATGCTGGAGCTCGATTTCCACGGCTTGTCGGAAGCCGATCTGGAAACTTCATTCCGCACCGGGGTGAAGGAGTTCGGCGGCGTCGCAAAGCTGAAGGACATCATTGGTTATCTGAAGTCGATCTACTGCGGAACCATGGGTGTGGAATACATGCACATGCAGAATACCGCGGAGCGTCGCTGGTTGCAGGAGCGTCTGGAGAACTCGACGATCAAGCCCGCCATTTCGGCGGACGAGAAGCGCGCGCTGCTTCGCAAGCTGCTGCAGGCGGAGATGTTCGAAAATTTCCTGCACACGCGCTACAAGGGCGAGAAGCGTTTCTCGCTCGAAGGCGGTGAGACGCTCATTCCGATCCTGTGGTATGCGCTGGAGTGCGCAGGCGCGTCGAAGGCGAAGGAGGTCGTCGTGGGTATGGCGCACCGTGGCCGCCTGAACGTGCTGGCGAACATCATCAACAAATCCTACGACGAAATTTTTTCGGAGTTTGAAGGCAACTACGACAACCTTGGCGATGGCGGCGGTGACGTGAAGTATCACAAGGGCTATTCGTCGAACTTCATCACCAGCAGGGGCGATTTCATCAAGCTGACGCTGACGGCAAATCCGAGCCATCTGGAAGTTGTCGATCCCGTGGTGGAAGGACGCGTGCGCGCAAAGCAGCGATTGTTGGATGACAAGGAGCGTCGTCTGGTGTTGCCGTTCCTGATTCACGGCGACGCGGCGTTCGCGGGGCAGGGGATCGTTGCGGAAATGTTCAACATGATGGCGCTACCGGGCTACACAACGGGCGGCACGATTCACTTCATCGTCAACAATCAGATTGGCTTCACCACGGACCCCGCCGACGCGCGCTCGACGCCCTACTGCACGGATGTCGCGAAGATGGTTCAGTCGCCGATCTTCCACGTGAACAGCGAAGACCCGGAGATGTGTGCGAACGCCGTGAAGATCGCGCTCGAATATCGCCAGACGTTCCGCAAGGACGTCGTGATCGACATGTGGTGCTATCGCAAGTACGGCCACAATGAAGGCGATGAGCCGGCCTACACGCAGCCGCGCATGTACGATGTGATTCGCACGAAGAAGCCGATCTCCTCCATCTACTATGAAAAGCTGCGTGGGGAAAACGTCATTGGTGACAACGACGTGGAACTGATGCGCTCGGACCTTGAGCAGACGTTGAATGACGCTCAGGAGTATGGGAAGGGCAACAAGGTCAGCAAGAACAAGAAGGCATTCCAGAGTCGCTGGAAAGGCTTCGAGAAGCACTTCTCCTTTGCTCCCGTCGATACGCGCTTTGACGTGAAGGTGCTCGATGAAATTGCCACGAAACTCGCGGATTTTCCCGAAGGCTTCAAGGTGAACCCGAAGTTGCAGAAGCAACTGATCTCGCGCCGCGACCTCGTGCTCAACCGTGAACAGTTGGATTGGGGTCTGGTTGAAAATCTTGCCTACGGCACGCTGCTGCTGGAGAAAACGCCCGTGCGTCTGTCCGGTCAGGATTGCTGCCGCGGCACGTTCACGCACCGCCATGCCGTGTTGACGGATTTCAACACGGAGGAAACCTTCACGCCGCTCAACTTCATCCGCCCCGGTGCGCAGGAACGTTTCTGCGTCTACGATTCGCCGTTGTCGGAAGCGTCGATCGTCGGCTTCGAGTATGGCTATTCGCTGGGCGATCCGAACATGCTGATCATCTGGGAGGCGCAGTTTGGCGACTTCGC
>JADZDZ010000119.1 GCA_020850785.1 Candidatus Sumerlaeota bacterium
ACATTGCTTTGGCAGCGGACATGGTTGAGGAGCATAATGCTCGCGCGCGGAAGGTTTCCGACTCCTCCAGGAAGGATGGTGATGCGATTCCCTCCTCCCCGCGATAATCAAGTGTGGAGCGGAGCAGGATGATTCGACGCCACGGTAGCATCGCGGGGGAATCGAAGACGGGGCTCTTCGCCAATTCCACAGCCTCCGCCTGATTCCCTTCCAGTGCGCATCGCAGAGCGTCAGCAACGCGATAGGTGTTGCTGCTATAGGCTGGCGTCAGGCCCCTGGCGAATGCCAAATGCGCGGTGGCTCGCGACATGAGAATGCGTATATCGTTGAAACGGCCACTTCTTTCGTGAAGCGCCAACGTCAGAAGAAGGAGTGCGGCGTCGGCGTGACGGTCGGGTGATCGGAACTTGACCTTCAACGCATTGGAAATGGCGATGTCCTTCTGCGCGAGGTCGGGGAGCCGTGCGTTCAGCAGATCAACGAGCAGCGTTGAGCTGTCATCCGCAGCGGCGACATCCTTTCGAATATCATTCCAATCAGCATCCAGAAGGTTTGCG
The DNA here is from genome assembly GCA_020850785.1 of Candidatus Sumerlaeota bacterium. Taxonomy (GTDB): domain Bacteria; phylum Sumerlaeota; class Sumerlaeia; order SLMS01; family SLMS01; genus JADZDZ01. The sequence continues at coordinate 558 of JADZDZ010000119.1, forward strand.
TAGAGGTCGGGTGTCCAAATGGAATTCTCACGAAGGTCCAGAAGGCCGGTCCTGGTGTTACCGGCGCGGGAAATGGTGATCTTGTAGATGGGATGGTACGGCGTGCTGTCCTTGTGGCGTCCGACCGTGGCGAATTCATTCAAAGGCCGCGGCGCCTTATTCGTTCTCGCGTACTCAATCATTGAAACAATGTCATTAACGATATAGCGAACAAGGAATTCGGATTCCGTCTTTGCGGGGCCGTAAAAGTAGTCCTTCCACTTTATTACCATCAGGTCCGGATCGGCGGGAGCGGGCGGCTCCTTGGCCGCCACCTTCTCCTGTTTCTGATTGGTGTTTTGTTGGTTGCAGGCGGCAAGGATTGAAAAAACAGCCAACATGACCGCGAACCGGAGTACGCGCATTGATAGTTTCAAGGTGTTTCTCCCAAGCAGAATATCGCACGTATTATTGCCCCCGTGTGAACAACGTTGCAAGCGAAGTAAATGAGTGCTGGTTTGGCTGGCGCCGCCTGATGAAATCCTCGATGGTTCCCGTATGACACTGCGCGACAAACTTTTCCATTCAATCCTTCTTGCAAGGCAGCGGGTCTACGAATTCGGCAGCGAGACGCCGCTGGAGGAAATTATTCACGACGGCATTCACTTCTTCCTGAAGCGGGAGGATGCGTCGCTGATTCACGCTTACAAGTGGCGCGGGGCCTGCAACCGAATGGCGTTGCTGACGGCAGAGGAAAGGGCGCGCGGCGTGATCTGTGCATCAGCGGGAAATCATGCGCAGGGCGTGGCGTGGGCGGCGGCACGACTCGGCATCAGGGCGAAGATATACATGCCGGAGGTCGCACCGCGCATGAAGCGCCTCGCTGTGCAGCGCATTGGTGGCGACTGGGTGGAGACCATCATTCATGGTGACTCCTTCGGTGAGGCGTCGCAGGAGGCGCGACGTGTGCAGCAGGCAGAGGGGAGCATTTACATTCATCCCTACGACGACATGGAAACCATGGCGGGGCAGGGAACGCTGGCCGATGAAATCGTGATGTCCGGCAAAGGGCCGATTGACGTGGCGTATGTGCAGATTGGCGGCGGTGGGATGGCCGCTGCGGTGGCATGTTGGCTGAAGAATTTTTGGCCGAACATTCGCATCGTTGGTGTGGAGGGGGAGCAGCAAGCAAGCATGGCCGCCGCATTGCGCGCGGGCCGTCCGGTTGCGTTGGATTATGTGGATGTGTTTGCGGACGGCACGGCGGTGAATCGCGTGGGAGACTTGACGTATCCGCTTTGCGCAGAGTTGATCGACGAATTCATCACGGTCACGAATGAGGAAATATGCGCGGCGATCCAGATGCTGTGGGAGGAGAGCCGCTGCCTGCCGGAGCCGGCGGGTGCAATGGGGATGGCAGGCGCGATGAAGCAGCGTGAGCAACTTCACGGGAAGAAGGTGCTCTGCATTGTCTGCGGCGCGAACATGGATTTCGGCCAGCTTGCATACATTTCGCATCACGCGGGAATTGGCGCGGCAACGCGGCAGTATTATCGTTTCCAGATTGTGGAATCGAAAGGAACCTTTCTGGGCCTTGTGGAGGCGATGCGCGGGGAGGGTGTGAACATCATTGAATTCCAATACGGAAAGACGGAGGAAAAACGCGCCTTCCCGGTGATTGGTTTCGAGGCGTCGCCGCAGGTTTTTGCGCTGTTGGAAAAGAGGGCGGCGGATTTGGGAATTCCCTGCTGGCGGGTGACGGGCGCGGAGGACGTGGAATTTCGCATGATTCACTACGAGCCTTCAACATTCCGTCGTCCCTTCTTCATGACATTTGAGTTTCCCGAACGTGCCGGCGCGCTCCGCGATTTTCTTGGCGCGGTACAACATGCGGGGAGCATGGTCTATTGCAATTATGTCTATACAGGTGAGCGCGTGGGGCATGCGCTGATGGGCTATGAATTTGATTCCGAGGAGGATCGGAAGGAATTCATCAGAATTGTGGGGAGCTACGGTTCGCAATGGAAGGAACTCGCGCCGGACGTGGTGTCGCGCATCCTTTGATCAGGCTTCGCCACAACAGCAGCGTGACTGTGGCGAATGCGAAACGGTTTCTATTTTCCCGGTAGAACGAGAACGAACTTGGCCCCCTTGCCTTCCTCCGATTCCGCAGTGAGGGTGCCCCCGCCCGCCTGAGCAAAGGCGCGGCTGAGGCTGAGGCCGAGGCCCGTGCCCTCGGCGCGGGTTGTAAAAAACGGATCGAAGATTTGATCGAGGATGTTGTCGGAAATTCCGGGGCCGTTGTCGGTGACGGTGATGGAGGCTTGGTTGGCCTTGTCGCGGGCGACGATCACGCGGATTTCGCCTTTGTTTTTTCCGAGGGCTTCATCCGCGTTTCGGAGCAGGTTGAGCACGATCTGGCGAAGGCGATCGGCGGGAAAGAAGACGGCGGCGTCCGGCGCGTCGGAATGGTAGGAGACAGTTCGAAGCTCCGGGCTCAATCCCCTGCTCCACATTTTCACGAGGGGTTCCAGGATGTCCTGAATTCGAATGGGGTTGAGGGGAGGCGTGCTGTCGGAACCGGCGCGGCTGAAGGTGAGGAATTGTTCCGTCAGGTTCTTGAGGCGCTTCACCTCCTCCTCCATTTCCGCGAGGATGGGCTTGATTTCCGCCATGCCGGTGGTGGGCGCGGCCATGTGGGCGGTGGCGCGCAGTTCCTCGATCTGGAGCGCAATGATGCCTAGGGGGTTGCGGATTTCGTGGGCGATGCCGGCGGTCATGGTGCCGAGCACCCGCAACCGGTCTGATTGTGCGGCGATGCGCTCGGCGGTGATGGTGCGTTTGATGAGCCGCATGAGAATGAACCAGAGCACCGTCAGGAGCGCGCTGGCGAGGATGAAGCCGAAGAAGAGGCGGTTGCGGAGTTTGGCAAGGGGGCCAAAGTACTGGTCGTTCACTTCGAGTCGCAGGAGTGCAAGCACGCGGCCCTCCTCATTCATCAGCGGCATGTAGACGCGATCGCGCTGGCCGCGGGCGTTGGGGGATTGCGCGGGGAGTTTACGTTGCGTGGCCTGATTGATGAGCGATTGATCCTCCTTGCGGAAGAATCCGCGCTCAGCGCTGGCAACGGTCTCGCCGTCACTGGTCATGATGACATCACCCGTCGGAGTCAGCAGGTCGATGCGGGCGACCAGTTGCTCCTTCGCCGCGCCGGCGAGCGACGTGGCAAGGTCGCGCCAGGCGCCGGATTGGCGGTAGGTGGCAAGGCTGCTGTCGTCGATTGTGCCGTTGTAGGGATCGACGATGAACTCCAGAAACCAAAAATAATCGCGGGGCGGAGTGGTGACGCCGCGCCCCACCAGTTGGAGATAGTCGGGCCGGAAGCGCTCCTGCTCCCGCGTCATGATGCGAATGATCGCAAGGCCGCCGGCGATCAGCAGGAAGAGGTACACGCCGAGTATGATGATGGCGACTTGGGCCGCGCGGGCGCTGGCGCCAACTTTTCCGGTGCGCTTCATGAAGGGAGGCTCGTCATGGAATGCGGAATGAGCAAATCCTTTTCCATTTTCTTCGCATGGCGCCAAACTTAGTCACCGATTGAACACTTGACCTCACCTGCTGCGCAAGGGATCATGATCCAAGTCCAAGCATCATAGGCATCGGAATTTATGACTTCGCCCACGCGGGATTCATTGGTCACCACGCAGGATATAGTCGCTCATCTGTGGCGGCGGCGGTTGATTCTGATGGTTGTGCCGTGCCTTGCGGTGGTCGGGGGGTACCTTCTCGCACGGATGTACGGGGATATTTACCGTTCTGGTGCAGTGCTGCTGATCCGCATGCCTGCGGGGTTGCTGCGGGAAGGTCCGCGCTTTCAGGATTTCACGCCGCCCGCCTACGCGGATTTGCTTGCCAGCGATGACATGCTCTTCAGCGTGATCGAGGAAGTTCGGAAGAGTAACCCCGAATACAAGGGGCGCTTCGAGGATTTGAAGAAGGGTTTTTCCGTGAAAACGGTGATGACGCGGGAGACCGTGACCACGGCGGAGTATGCGCCAACCCTTGAACTGGAGGTCAACGCCGGGTCCCCGGAAGTCGTGCAGAAACTTGCGGAGACTTGGATGAACAAATCGATCGAACGATTTGGCAACCTGCGCACACGTGAAGTGGGTCAGATTGCGAATGTGTTCACGGAAAAATTTGACACGATTGCGAATCAGGCGCAGGCGCTGCAGGAAAAAGAGGCGAAGCTGGAGCGCACCGTACAGACGTTGGACACGGTCATTGGCGGGAATAACCGCATCCTTGGCGGGCTTTTGTCGGATAGGGTGGTGATCGATCAGAACAACGGATCCGACACTGAGCGCATCAATCCCTACCAAAATCTGGGCGTGATCCACGAGCGCGCGATGTTGGAGCTTGATCTGGCGGAGGCGACGCCGGAACGCGCCGCGCAGTTGAAGGCGCGCATTGCCGCGATTGATGCCATGGTGCCGAAGGTGCTGGAGAAAATTGAGGAGATGGGAAAAGCGCGCATTGAGGCGCAGCGGGACTTGGAAAGCGTTCGGGATCAGTTGCTGATGATCAAGGGGGGCATGGACCAGACGCGCCTCGTGCTGGCAGGCTCCACAGCGGATGCGACGGCGATTCCCGACAAGTCGGACCCGAAGAATGTCAGCGATTTCTCGGTGCTGGCGCGGCCCGTGAAGCCGGAGAAGCGCATCGGCCCTCCGCGCGCATTGATCGGCCTTGGTTCCGGCGTGGCCATCGGGGCGCTGCTGGTGGTGCTGTTTGTGCTGGAGGTGTACATCAAGCGCGCCGTTTCCGAAGAGGCCGCCTGACAGCGAGAGTGGCGGCGTTTCCTTTTCTTCCCGCATGACTGATCAGCCAATTCGCAACTTGCGGCAGTTCATTTCCACGCTGCGGCGGGGGCGGCAGTTGGCCGTTGTCGAGGCGCCCGTTTCCGCCGATCAGGAAATCGCGGAAATTCATCGCCGCGTCATCGCCGCCGGCGGGCCCGCGCTGCTGTTCACCAACGTGGAGGGTTCCAAGTTTCCCGTCGTGACGAACCTGTTCGGCACGAAGGAGCGGGTGGACCTGGCGTTTGGAAAACGGCCGGAAAATTTCGTAAGGCGCGCGGTGGAGTTCCTGGATCATGGAATGCCGCCAACGCTTTCCAAGCTGTGGGCCTTCCGGGACCTTGGCCTGCAGGGACTGAAGATCGGGATGCGTTCCACGGACGCGCCGCCGGTCTTGCGCGTGATCGATCGGAAGCCAAATCTGGAATCTCTTCCGTTGCTGAAACTGTGGCCGGAGGACGCGGGGCATTTCGTCACGCTGCCGCTTGTCTATACAGAACATCCCGACACGAAGAAGCCGAACCTGGGCATGTATCGCATGCAGCGATTTGGCCGGGGGGAGACGGGGATGCACTGGCAGATCGGAAAGGGGGGCGGGTTCCACTATCATCGCGCGGAGGAACGCGGTGAATCGCTTCCCGTGACGGTGTATCTGGGAGGGCCGCCGGGGTTGATCCTCTCGGCCATTGCGCCGTTGCCGGAGGGAATCCCGGAGGTGATGCTGGCGTCGCTGATGTTGGGGGAGCGACTTCCCACGGCGAGGACTTCGCTGTCGCCCCACCCGATCATTGCAGAGGCGGAGTTCGCATTGATCGGTTCCGTGGCGCCGAAGGTCCGCAGGCCGGAAGGCCTTTTCGGCGATCATTACGGATACTATTCTTTGCAGCACGATTATCCGGTGTTTCAGTGCCGGGTGATGGCGCGGCGGGAGAAGGCGATTTACCCCGCGACGGTGGTGGGAAAACCGCGCCAGGAGGATTTCTTCATCGGCGATTATCTGCAGGAATTGCTGAGTCCCCTGTTCCCCGTCGTGATGCCAAGCGTGCAGGACCTGTGGGCGTACGGGGAAACGGGGTTTCATTCGCTCGCGGCGGCTGTCGTGAAGGATCGCTATCCCCGCGAGGCGCTGCAGTCCGCCTTCCGTATCCTTGGAGAGGGGCAGATGTCGCTGACGAAGTTCCTGATCGTGACGGACAAGGCGCAGGATTTAAGGAACTTCCGCTCGTTGCTTCAGCATGCACTGGCCCGCGCAAATTGGGAAACGGATTTGTACGTGTTCAGCAATCTGTCCATGGACACGCTGGACTACACCGGCCCGGAGGTGAACAAGGGGAGCAAAGGGGTGATCGTTGCGCTGGGTGATGCGGTGAGGGAACTGCCCCGCGAATTCCACGGGAGCCTGCGTAGCGATCTACGCGATGCGCGTGTGTACTGTCCCGGCTGTCTGGTGGTGGGGGGCGCAGCGTACAAGGATGATCCCGAATTGCCTGCAACGATCGCGAAGGAGGAAGGGCTGCGCGATTGGCCGCTCATCATCCTTTGCGACAAGCCGGTGCATGCAACCGCCAGTGACATCAACTTTCTATGGACCGTGTTCACGCGCTTCGAGCCGGCCGCGCACATTCATGCGCGCGACAGGCGAATCGTTCGTTCGCACATCGCCTACACGGGACCGCTGGTGATCGATGCGCGGATGAAGCCGTGGTATCCGGCGGAAGTTTCCTGCGCGCCGGAAGTTGCACAGAGGGTTGCGCAGCGATGGAAGGAATATTTTCCCGCAGGCATGACCATGGGCGACAGCGAGCGCGCCCACCTTTCCGCCTGAGAGTTTTTGTTCGTTAATTTTCGCCCGCAAGAGCGGGACACCTCGTCAAGAACAAAGCGACAAGGCTTGAAAAAGGCCATTTTACGGGCCTTTTTCTCTTGCAAAAAGGAGGGCTGGGGAGCGGTGATGCTCCCCGGTTATGCACCTTGTTTCAGCACTTCCCCAAACGGATGCATTCATGATCCACACAGGTAGTATGTGGTTCACATGAAGATAATCGTCACCCTTCCCACCTACAACGAAAGTGGAAATTTGCCTTCGCTGGTGGAAACCCTCCTAAAAGTTTCGCGCAACCTTGAGGTGCTTGTCATCGACGACAACTCGCCGGACGGCACTTGGAAGATGGTCAGGCAGATGGCCGGGGAGAACCCCCGCATTCACCTGATTCATCGGGTTGATGAGCGGGGACGCGGGAGCGCCGGGGTGAGGGGGTTCCAGGCGGCGCTGGCAATGGGTGCGGACCTTGTGGTGGAAATGGACGCGGATTGGTCCCATAACCCACGCTTCCTGCGCAGTATGCTGGCGGCGACGCGGCGGGCCGATGTTGTAATCGGCAGCCGGTTGGTGCCGGGCGGGGGGGAAACAGGCCGCCACGGCCTGCGAACCCTGATCACGCAGCTTGCGAACCTTTACATTCGCGTCATCCATGGCCTTGCGATTCGGGACTGCACGTCTGGTTATCGTGTGTTCCGGCGCTGGGTGTTGGAGCGCATCGAATGGGATCGCATCCATTCGAACGGCCCGGCCATCGTGCAGGAGGTTCTGGTCTCCGCACGGGCGCTGGATGCTCGCATCAAGGAAGTGCCGATCCTTTTCGAGGAACGGCGCGCAGGTCACTCAACGTTTAATTCCAAAATCCTACTGGCAGGACTGGTGGCGCAGTGGAGACTGCGTTTCCAGCCGGCCCCGGTGATGAGTCTATGATCCAACAACTGCAGTCTGTCCTTTCTGAAATCATCGAACCCTATGCTGGGGATCGCGAGGAAGAACTCCTCGATACGTTTTCCCGGTTCGTGGAGCTTTTGCGCCAACGCACCCGCGAGGCGAACCTAACGGCAATACGCGACCCGAACGAAATCGCCATCCATGTGGTGGGCGATGCATTGGCGCCGATGCAGAACGCGCCGAAGGATTATCTGAGCTCACCCCCGTCTGAACTGCTGGATGTTGGCAGTGGCGCCGGAATTCCCGGCCTTGTGTATGCCATCATGTGGCCCAAGACGCAGGTGGTCCTCCTTGAATCGCAAAAGAAGCGTATCGAATTCCTGCGCGACGCGGTGGAGGAACTGGAACTGCAGAACGTGGAAGTGCTGGAAGGGCGCGCGGAATCCCACGCGCACGAGCTTCACTGGCGCGAACGGTTCGAGCTGGTGACGAGCCGCGCCGTGGCCCCGCTTCCCATTTCGCTGGAACTTAGCCTTCCCTTTCTGGCACTCGAAGGCTACTACCTCACGTTCAAGGGCCCGAATCCTTCCGACGAAGTGAAGGAGGCGGAATTCGCGCTGAACAAACTGGGCGGAGGAAGCATCGAGGTGCGCTCCTATGTCCCCGGCCCGTCGGCGACGAAGCGCACGGCGCTGTGGAGCGAGAAGATCGGCCTTACGCCAGATCGCTTCCCGCGCAAGGAAGGAATCCCCGCAAAGCGCCCGCTGCGCGGCAGCCGCTGATCGCGGTCTTCTTGTGGCATGATTCAAGGCGCTCCGGAAACGGGGCGCTTTTTTTGTGCACGGGTCAGGAACCGGAAGGTGTGGGTTGCAGGAACGCGCGGGGGGAGAATCCCATTTTCAGGAATGATTCGTCGTTGGGAAACGCCTTGTCTTCCGTGCTGCGCCGCACCCGTTCGCGGGTCTCGCGGGGAAGGAGGGCGGCGGCAATGAGTGCAAGGCGCTGTGGCACGCGCAGGAGGCGCGGCCTGCGTCCTACGCTGGCGGCGATTCGCTCCAGAAACTCGCGCTGGGTGATGGGGTGCGCGCCGGCGATGTTGTAGGAGTTGCGAATGGTCTCGGAATTGTTCAGTGACAGGATGATCGCCTGCACGACGTCGTCGCTGTGAATCGGTTGGACGAGATTGCTTCCGTCACCGATAATCGGGAACCATGATCTTTTGCGAAACCATTGCTGCACGCGGGACACGTTGCCGTCATTGCGTCCGCCGTGGATCATCGTGGGGCGCAGGATCGTGTAGTCGAGATCGCTTCGCACGATCGCGTCCTCTCCGGCAATCACCAGTCGCGATGACTCGCAGGGAAATTTTGTGAAGCGCCGAGTGCTGCTGATCTGGATGTAGCGGCGGATGCCCGCGGCGCGGCACGCCCCGATGCATTGGTCCGCATGGCGGATGTGCGCCACGGCGATCAGCGCATCGCAGCCTTCCGCCGCGCGCTGGAAGGCGGGATCGCCGCAGGCGCCCTGAGCGTGTTCAGCGCCATCCTTGATCAGCGCGGAAACGATTTCATTGTCTGCGTTTTTGCGGGAGAGAAAACGAACCTGATGGCCATCGGCAATCAGGTGGCGCACGACGCGTTCACCCGTGTTGCCCGTGCCGCCGGTGACGAGGACGTTCACGACAGGATTCGTCCGCAGATGCGCAGTTGCCGCGCGAGCACCTTCTCCTCGTTGAAATGGACAAGGGCGCGTTTGCGGGCACTGTCTCCCAGCTTTTTTGCGAGGGCGGGACGTTCGATCAGCGTGGTGAGGGCCTTCGCCAATTGTCGCGCGTCCCTTGGTTCCACCAGGAGGCCATCAACGCGGTCGCGGATTAGTTCGCGGCAGCCGCGGATGCGGGTGGCGACGATGGGAAGCGCCATCATCATCGCCTCGATGACGCTGACGGGAAGACCTTCGCGGTGGCTTGGAAGGCAGAAGATGTCACTCGCGGCGAGAAGGCGTTCGACGTCGTTGCGCATGCCGAGGAAATGCACACGGCCCGCGGGAAGGCCATCCGCCAGACGCAGCACATCGCGTTTTGCGTCGTCGTGTTCGCTGGTGGGTGTGTCGCCGATGACGAGAAAATGCGCTGCGGGGAATCGCGCAGCGAGGATTTTCGCGGCGGCGAAGAATTCCGCGAAGCCCTTGGCGTGAACCAGACGACCCACAATGGTGATGACGATGGCATCATCGGGGATGGAAAGCTGTGCGCGGGTTTCGCGGCGCTGATCGCGAAGCGTTGGGCAAAACCGCGCGGGATTGGCGCCGTTGCCGACATAAAAAGTCCTGCGCCTGCGGCCGATGCGAAGGCGCAGAGCAGTGGCGTGGTCCTCTTTGCTCACACAGAAAACGTAGTCGGTCAGCGGCGCGAAGATGCGCTCCAGCGCAATGTGGAAAAATCGCCGCAGCCGGGACATGCGATCATGGCAGTAGACTCCATGAACCGTATAGACAACGCAGGGCATGCGGGCGACGAACGCCCCCAGCCTTCCGATCATGGAGGCGATGGGAGTGTGAACGTGAATGATGTCGGGCATGTGGTCGCGCAGCAGGTAGGCGATTTCCAGAACGCTTCGAATGGCGCTCAAGGGGCTGGCGGTGCGCTCGATCCTGATGGGGAGCATGGTGAGGCCCATCGCTTTAAGTTCACTCCAGTGGGGGCCGGGTGCGCAGGCGCAGAGGACTTCGTAGCCAGCGCGCTGCTGCGCCAGCGCAAGTGGTGCGATGAACTGCCGCATCGTAAAATCGACGGCGCAAAGGTGGATGATCTTGCGGGGATTGTTAGCCAGAGAAACCGTCCGTGGATGACGCGGTGGATGTCCCGCCTGCGCGATGGAGTTGAATCAGCGCGATTTCCGGCCGGCAGTTCCAGCGCAACCGGAAGGCGCTGGTGCCGACGCCGCGACTGATGTAGACGCGCGTTTCGTTGTTCTCCACGATGCCGCTGACGTATTTCGTGGAACCATCGCAGAGAATCCTGAAGTGACGGCCCAGCGGGCGCACCTGCCCGCCGTGCGTGTGGCCGGACAACACAAGGTCCACCCGTTGGTGGGGCAGCAACAGATCGAGGACGTGCGGGTTGTGGGAGAGCATGACGACCGGCGTTTTTCCATCCTCCAATCCCTGTAGCGCGAGGCCGGGACGGCAATCGCCCTCCCAAAGGTCGCCGACGCCGGCAATCGCGAAGGACGCCTCATCGTCGCGTTCCACAAAAGGATGACGATGATTGTGGCGGCGCGTGGGCTTCATGATGACGTGGGTGTTTTCGATGAAGTGGAAACCTGCCTCGCGGCAGGCGGCGCGCATGTGCTCCACGGTGGTGTGATGGTCGTGATTCCCGCGCACGACCCAGCAGCCATCGGGTGCGCGCAGGTCGCTCAACACGGCCATGCAGCGATCGAGCTTTCGCGGATCGGAGCCAATGAAGTCCCCCGTCAGCGCCACCATGTCCGCATCGAGTGCGTTGGTCTTCTTCACAACGCGCTGAAGGAAATTTTTCCCCGCGGCGATGTTGTAGTGCATGTCCGTCAGGTGGGCGATCTTGTAGCCATTGATGGATGACGGGAAATCACGGATGCCGATGTTGACCTGCGTGGTTTCTATCCACTGTGGTTCAATGAGGGCCGCATAGCCAAGTCCGCCGCCGAGCGCCTTCATGGCGGCGCGTGCCTGCTTGCGCAGCTTTGGGTGTCCTCCCAGACGCACGCGAACGCCTGCGGCGGCCATGCGCGCGTTGTGGCGAATGTATTTTCCGGGATAGTCCGGCGGTTCGATCATGCCTGCGTTCCTGCGGATATTACTGGCTGGGATTGTTCAGAGACGCAACCAGTTGCTGGAGTTGGTTATGCGTCTTCTGTGCCATAAGCGAGAACAGGACGCCCAGGGAGATGGTGGTTTCCTCGCGGTGGAGCCAGACGATCTGCCCCTTCAGAGTGGGGGCATTCGCCACGTCAGCCAGCGTGATTTCAATCTTTAATTCCTCGTCGGTTGTCAGGACCTCCGCCCAGACGGCGGCAAGCTGCGGGTCGCCGCCTTCGAGGCGCAGCCGTAGGCCGTGGGTTGTGATGTCCTGCGTGAGCGCGTTCAGCGGTTTTTCGGAAAGCGCCCACACGGGCGCCGTGACGATGATGCGACAGGATTTCGCATACTCGATACGTTCTTCACGGCGGCGTTCGCGTGGATCGCCAAAGACGAAGCGCCCTGAGGGGGTTTGCAGGTCGTCGTCGATGGTCATCGGATGGGATAGATGTCATCCATGAGGGGTGCGCCGTTCATGCCCGGCGATGGGAGTCCCACGTCGCCGGTTGGTGCGATGCTTGGCTTTCCCGCGTAAAGATAACCTTCGAACATTTTGCTGTAGGTTGTCCAGGCTTCGCCGCGATTGAGGGCGCGCTTCGCCTCGTTGTCGAAGCACGTCATGTAGGCTTCCGTGCGATCAGCATAATGGAGCACCAGCGCCTCGCGGGTTTTCGGAACGACGGGTGATCCCCATTCCAGTTTTCCGTGGTGGCTCAGGATCATGTGGATGATCGCGTTGTGTGCCTCCTCATCGAAGCCATCGGCGCGCTTCATCACGCCAATGAGCGCGTCAACCCACGAAGCTCCCATGGAAATGTGGCCGAAGAGGCGGCCCTTGTGGGTGTAGGTGATGGTGCGCTTCCAATCAAGCTCCCAAATTTTTCCGATGTCATGCAGCAGGCCCGCAGTGATGAGGAATGACAGGTTGATGGGCTGGTACATGGTGCCGATGGATTCGGCCAGTTTCACCACGTTCAGCGTGTGTTCCAGAAGGCCGTGACGGTAGGCTTGGTGGATTTGCGCGGCGGCGGGGGCTTCGCAATACAGCTCGCGAATTTTTCCCTCGCCGAGCACCTTGTCGAGAAGCCTGCGGCAGTCGCGATGATCGACCTTCGCGATCCACTCGTCCAGTTCGCGCTTCATGTCTGCGAGTGGTCGTGGGCTGACCGCCAGATAGTTGCTGATGTCGATGTCCTTCTCCTCGACGCGCGCGATGCGCTTCACGGTCATCTGCAGCGAGCCGTTGAATTCGCCAACGTCCGC
>JADZDZ010000120.1 GCA_020850785.1 Candidatus Sumerlaeota bacterium
AAGACGATCCACGCGGAGGATTTCCGAACCTGCGATGAGATCGGGACGCACGGCGCGCCGCTGCTGCAGCAGTGCAAAGGGGTAATCACGCACTGCAATGCGGGCGCTCTGGCAACGGCAGGCATGGGAACCGCGCTGGCGGTGATCCTGAAGGCGGCGCGCAAAGCCAAGTTCACCGTCTTCGCGGACGAAACACGGCCTTTGTTGCAGGGCGCGCGGCTCACCGCCTGGGAACTGCAACAGGCGGGTGTGGAAACGCGACTGATCTGCGACAACATGGCGGGATCGGTGTTGAAGCGCGGCATGGCGCAGGCCGCCGTGGTTGGTGCTGATCGCATCGCAGCGAACGGGGACGCCGCGAACAAGGTCGGCACGATGCCGCTGGCGATTGTGTGCAATTACTACAAGGTTCCGCTCTACGTCGCGGCGCCACTGAGCACCTTCGACCTCAAGCTGAAAAGCGGTGACGAAATTCCCATCGAGGAACGTGCCGCAGAGGAAATCACAAGCTTCGGAAAGCGAAGCGTGGCGCCAAGAGGGACCAAGGTTTTCTCCCCCGCGTTTGACGTGACACCGGCGAAGTTGATCGCCGGCATCGTCACGGAAGTCGGTGTGCTGCATCCTCCCTACAAACGCAGTATTGCTGCGGCATTTCGCGCGAAGTCCAGAGGGGAAAAACAGCTTCCTTAGACAATCCGCACCGTCGTGATGCGGGGCATCAGTCCCTCATGGATCGCCAGCCTGATCGGCGGCTTCCCACAATTCGGCAATGCGTCGCGCCAAGGTCCGATGCACCATGGCGTCATTCCCTTTGTAGAACCACGCATGGAATGATCCTTTGTCCGCAGAAGTGCGCAGCCCGTAGTCCTTCGCGTTTGCGGCGATTGATTTCGGATCGGCGGGGATTTCAACAAGTCCCAGCTTTGCTACGATCGCGTGCGCGACCTCCGACGAACTGGCGTAGCTGGTTGCAATTTCAGATGTGGTGATGATGAAGGTCTTCTCCCCCGCCATCGCAAGGCGCGCGAAGGGAAGCCACACGTCAACGTGTTCCGCCAATACCACGCGCTTCCCCTGCGCCAGCGGCACCGGCTCCAGATCGCCATAGAGGGAATCCGCGAGGATGACGCGCCGGATGATCGGAAAATTGGCGGGGTTGCGGAGGATTTCCCGCACCGAGCCGTAGCCCGCGCTGATGCTGGTGATGCTGACGGAGGAAACGTGCGTCGCATCGGGGCCGCCGCGTTCCTTCAGCTTCGTCGTTACCTGATCGATGATCTGCTGGAAACGCGCGGGATCAATCAGCGCGTTCTTGTACACGCGCGAACCTTCGCCCACATAGGCCGCGACCAGCGGGCCATCCATGCCGCGCCGCAGATGTTCCTGATACGCGAACCACGTCGCGCTGTGGAAGTGCATCGTGAGTTCCACGTCGCCATCCTTTGGAACCTTGTATGCGGGCGGCAGGAACAACGTGAAGCTGCTGCCGAGGTCGATCGATTCAACCACGGCGCTTTCATCGCGCGTGATGGTTCGCTGCTCCATCGGCGGAATGATCACGTGCACGCTGTTCTTCTGCTCAATCGCCTTCCAGATATCCGCCTGATTGCGCAGGTGGGACATGTGAATGGCAACGTTCTCGCCCAGATAGCACCACACGTGGGCGTTGCCGGAATCAGCGCGACGAATCAGCGGAAAATCCGTTGTCGTGCGTGCGGCGGGAATCGAATTCGGCGCAACGTCCACCATTTGCATCCCCAACGCGGCCATGATCGCACGACCGCAATCCTTCGGCCCCACGGATTTCAAAGAAGGCGTGTTTGAATGTTCCAGCACGAAGATGCGTTCGCCTGCCTGCGCCTTGCGTGCGAAATCAATGAACGGCTGCAACCTGTCCAACTGCGGCTTGCGATCATCGGGCTTCGATTCCGCGCTGTCGCCGATATAGAGTGAATCGTCCAGCAGCAGTCGCGAAATCATCGGTTCGATCTCCGGCAGGCGAAGCAGACCACGCGCGCCCGAATAGCCGCCGCTGAAGCTGGACAATTCGATCTCGTTGATCGCGACGGGGCGCCGCGCAATTGGCGAAAGGCGCTCGCCAACCTTCTTCAGCACGCCGCGAAACAATCCCGGCTTCATCACATCGCTTTCGTAGGCCGCATCGCCTTCCTTCGCGTTGCACGTCAGCAAAGGATTCGTGGCACCGCGCCGCGTGTGTTCCTGCTGCATGAACCACGATGCACCATGAAAGTGAACCGTCAGGCTCGTGGTGCCATCGTTGTTAAACGTGAAATTCTTCGGAATGAAGAGCGTGAATGTCGTCGAGGTGCCCATGTCCAGATCGACGATTTCGCCTGCGGGAGACTCCTGCCATTTGATCGCGGCCTTCTTCACAAGCACCGGAGGAATCAGATCGGGCGTTGGTGCAATCTTCGCAACCGGCGTGGGAACCGTGACCTGCACCGCATCCGGCGCCGCCGTTTCCTGCTTCGGCGTTGCGGTGACTTCCGCCCGTGCCTCGCGCTTGGTGGCGCAGCCCGCCGTATAGACAGCAAAACACAGAATTACAAGAAAAGCGGACAGTGCGCGCATCGAAAATTCCCCGTTTTTATGGATAAGAATGACTTTGAGGACCCTTTTCCCTGCGGGCAAAACGAATCTGCCTTGACCGTTCCCGCCCCTCGGTCGTGTGATCTCCCCTATAGAAAGGGAAGGCTTTTCAATGACTGCGAGCGAAGGAAAAAGAGAAGGCGTGCACGTGATGAGCGCGCTGGTGGAAAACGAATTCGGAGTGCTGGCGCGCATTGCGTCGCTGTTTGCGGCACGGGGATTCAATATCGACTCGCTTACAGTCGGGCCAACCCACGATGAATCCATCTCGCGCATGACGATCCTGGTGAAGGGAAGCGCCACCGTCATCGAGCAGGTGAAGAAGCAGCTTAACAAGCTGATCGAAGTCGTGACCGTGCAGGACCTGACGGAAACCGGCTCCCACATCACGCGCGAACTGATGCTGGTCAAGGTGCAGTGCACTGCGAAGAACCGCCTGGAGATCATGCAGATCGGCGAACTCTTCAAGGCGAAGGCGCTCGACTACACGCCCGGTTCCATCACGTTTGAACTCGTCGGCTCCTGCGAGAAGCTGGACAACTTCATCACCTTCACCCAGCCCTTCGGCATCGCCGAACTGGCGCGCAGCGGCGCCGTCGGCATGAATCGTGGCGCCGGCGGTCTTCAGTCGCAGTTTGTGAAGAAGACAACCCGCATCGACGACGCAAAGGACGACGCCGAAATCGGCTAATTCGCAAGCCGCGCCTCTGCGGCGCGTGCATGAGCCTCCAAACCTTCGTGACGACCGAGGTCGCGCGCATCAGCCACAAGCTGCCTCGCCGCGCCCAGATCGTTCACGCGCATCCATGTGCGAATGCGCAGGAAGTGAAACACGGACAAGCCCCCCGTAAAGCGCGCCGTGCCGCCCGTCGGCAGCGTGTGATTCGGGCCGGCGCCGTAGTCGCCCAGCACCTCCGCCGCGCCGGCGCCCACAAACGCCGCTCCGTAGTGGCTCACGCGCGTCGCCAGCAAATCCGCATTCGCGCAAAGCAGTTCCAAGTGCTCCGGTGCGATTGCATCGATCACGCGGACAGCCTCCTCCTCATCCTTCACAAGCACCGCATAGCCGTTTGTCACGGCGGCGCTGGCTGTTGCGCGCGTGGGCAGCGTTGCAAGCTGCCGGGCGATTTCCCCGTTCACCTCGCCAATGAGCTTTTCGCTCGCCGTCACGAGCACCGGCAGTGAGTCGGCGCCATGTTCCGCCTGCGCCAGCAGGTCCGCCGCGATGATGGCGGGATCGGCGGAAGCGTCCGCGTACACCAGCAATTCGGACGGGCCTGCAAGCATGTCGATGGCGACATAGCCAGAGACGATCTTCTTCGCGGCCGTCGTCCAAGGGTTCCCCGGCCCCACCACGACATCGGTGCGCGGAACGGATGCGGTGCCGAAGGCCATGGCCGCAATTGCATGCGCTCCACCGCATGACAGAAACAAATCCGCGCCGGCCACGTGCGCAGCGGCGAGCGTGATTGGCGTCGGTTTCGGCGATGCAACAACGACGGTCTTCACACCTGCGGCGCGCGCTGTCACCGCCGTCATGAGCACGGATGACGGCAGGGGAAACTTCCCACCCGGCGCGTAGCAACCCGCCACGCCAACCGGCGCAATCCAGTGACCCGCCTCGCCGCCCGGCAACGGATGCGTCATCGGCTTCAGCGCATTCCGCTGCGCTTCCGCGAAGCCACGAATGCGATCGGCAACACGCGTCAACAACTGCTGGTCCTGCGTTGAAATTGAATCGAAAACTTTCCTGAGTTCCGCAGGGGACAACGTCAGCGGTGCGCCGACGGAAACCTCCGAGAACTTTTCCGCAAAACGCCGCAGCGCCGCATCGCCGCCCGCGCGCACGTCGGCCACGATCTTTTCCGCACCCGCAAGGACGTCCGCCTCCACGGGATCGCGAAGCTGCGCCTGCACCTGCGAAGCGCGAATGATTCTCAGCGATGCGCTCATGCTTGTGGCTTCGCGTCCCCCTTTCGCCGCGTCAACTTCCGCGCCCGCAAATCAAGGTGGCGCTCCACGTCCGCGAGAGTCACTCCCGCCCGCGCCATCGCGACTGCGGTGAAGTAGATCACGTCGGCCGCCTCCCACGCCACATCGTCTTTCGCGGTCGCAGATGCCAACTCCCCCGCTTCTTCCGTCAGCTTCGCCTTCAGCAGTTCGGCATCGTTTAGAAGCCTTCGCGTGTAGGACCCCGCCGGCGCGTTCTTCCTTCGCTCCTCCATGGTGCGCATCAATTCCGTCAGCCCGCCCGTTTCGCCGAAGCAGGTCCACTGCGGCAGATGACAATAGCCGGGGGGATTTTGCCGCACGATGAAACGCACCGCATCGCGATCGCAGTCGGGTGTGACGCGCAGCAGTTCCTGCGTTGCGCCGGAGGACCCGCCCTTCACCCACAGGCCGCGCTTGCGCGACTGATAAATTCCCGCGCGCTTGTTCACCGCCTCGCGAATGCTTTCCTTGCTTGAGTAGGCAAGGCCCAGCGCGACGCCGTTTTCATCGCACACAACCGTTGGGATCAATCCATCGGGCCGATCCGATGTCAGCGGCGCCGCAACCGCATCACCGAAATCCATGCGGCCCGTGTAGATCGCCATGCCAACCTGCGCATCGGCGTTCAGCTTGTCGAGTTGCGCAAGTTCCTCCAGCGTCGTCACACCGCCGGCGATTGTGACGCGCGCACTCCCCGCAGCCTCCACAATTTCCGCCACGCGATCCATGTTCGTGCCGCCCATGCGGCCTTCCTTCTCCACGAACGTGACAAGGAATCCGCCGACGTAATCCTTCAACTCCCTCACGCGATCCACGATGGATGCGCCGGTTTTTTTCGTCCATCCCTCCACGACAACGTCACCGTCGTAGGCATCCAGCGCCGCAATCAACCGCTCGCGCGGAAGTTGCTTCAGCAGTTCAGGCTTCGCCGCAGTCCCGATGATGATGCGCTTCGCACCCGCGTCCAGCCATTCCATCGCAACTTCCAGCGAACGAATTCCACCGCCCACGCGGCAATCGGCCACGCGCAGCAGCGACTTGATCAAGTCCTTGTTGGACCCCTTGCCAAGCGCGCTATCAAGGTCGATGACGGCGATCTCCCCCGCCAGACGAAAACGCTCCGCCAGCGGCAGCGGATTCCCGTACTGGGTATCCTTCTTCAGCGTCTCCTCCTTGCCGCCGACCAGTTGCACGACCTGGCCTCCCATGATGTCGATGGATGGAATGATCATGGGCGGATTGGCACCTTCTTTTCCGAAAGGAATTGTTTGATCGTCCCGACGGTGTATTCGCCATCGTGGAAGATTGACGCGGCCAGCACCGCGTCGGCGCCCGCATCGAGCGCTTCGAGCAGATGCTGCGGCGTCGCCGCGCCACCACTGGCGATGACGGGCACGTTGGTGACTCTTGAAACAGCGTTCAGCAATTGCAGATCGTAGCCGCTGCGCGTGCCGTCGCGATCCCAACTTGTCAGGAGAATCTCACCTGCGCCGAATTCGACGACCTTCGCGGCCCACTCAATCGCATCAATCCCTGTGCGCTTCTTACCGGAAAGTACCACGACCTCCCAGCCATCGCCGTCGAGTCGCCGCGCCGCATCGAGCGCCACCACGGAGCATTGCGAACCGAACTGGTCGGCGATGTCGCGAATCACCTGGGGGTTTTCGACTGCGGCGGTGTTCACGCCAACCTTGTCCGCGCCAGCTTCCAGCAGCTTCCGCGCATTCTCTGCGGAACGCACGCCCCCGCCGACTGTGAGCGGAATCGACAGCATCTCGCGCACCTTGCGCACCGTTTCCACGGCGGTGGCACGCCCGTCCGGCGTTGCGGAAACATCGAGCAGCACCAGTTCATCCGCGCCCTGCAACTCGTAGGCGCGCGCCAGCGTCGGCGGATCGCCCGCATCGCGCAGGCCCTGAAACTTCACACCCTTCACCACGCGTCCGTCGCGGCAATCAAGACAGGGAATAATGCGGCGTGTCAGCATTGTTTCAACTCACTTGCGATCACGCGCGATGGCGCGAGCGACAGCCAATTCTTTAGCAACTGCAATCCCCAGTCTCCGCTCAGTTCCGGATGGAACTGGCAGGCCAGCCACGCGCCGCGTTCGATCGCCGAAACAAAGGGCACGCCGTAGATCGTATGGGCGGGAGTCCATCCCTCCGCAGCCGCGGGTGCGTGGTAGGAATTTGCGAAATAGGCGAAGCCATTCTGCAAGTACGCCGCAGAGGATTCGGGGCGCACCTCATTCCAACCAAGCTGCGGAATGCGCACCGTGTCGGGAAATTTCCTGATCGACAGAGGAATGATTCCCAGTCCTGCGACACCGGGATTTTCATCGCTCGCTTCATGAAGCAATTGAAGGCCGAGGCACACTGACAGTGTGGGGCTTCCCGCTTCGAAACGCTCCCGCAGCACATCCGCCATACCCGTCCCGTTCAATTTTTCCATCGCAGGGCCGAAGGCCCCAACGCCGGGAAGAACAACGTAAGCCGTGCGCTGCACGTCTGCGGGATTCTCCGTCACGAACGGTTCCGCGCCCGCGCGGCGCAGCCCCGCCAGCACGGATGCAAGGTTCGCAAGCCCCGTGCGTATGACAGCCACCTTCGGCGCTTCCGCCATCAAAGGACTCCTTTGGTGCTGGGCACGCTGTCGCTGTCGTCGCGCTTGACCGCCTGACGAACCGCCAGCGCGAGCGCCTTAAACGCCGCTTCCGCGCGGTGGTGGTCATTGTCGCCGCGCAGCACATCAATGTGGATCGAAGCCTTCGCGGTCGTCGCGAGGGATTGAATGAAGTGGGGAATCATTTCCGTGGAAAGATCACCGACGCGTTCGCGCTTGAATCCAAAATCCACGACCGCGCAGGGACGTCCTGAAAAATCCACGACCGCACGCGCCAGCGCCTCATCAAGCGGGGCGTAGGCGTAGCCAAAGCGCGCAATGCCGCGCTTGTCCGCGAGCGCCTTCTCGAAGGCCTGCCCCAGCGCCAGCGCGCAATCCTCCGCCGTGTGGTGATCGTCGATGTGCAGGTCCCCCTTGCACGACAGTTCCAGATCGATGCGCGCGTGTTTCGCGAAGGCGTGCAACATGTGGTCAAGGAAACCGATGCCGGTCTTGATCTTGTCCTTTCCCGAACCATCGGCATTCAGGATGACATGAATGTCGGTTTCGTTTGTCTTCCGAACTATCTCAGACTTTCGCTCGCTCATTGCAGGAACGTCTCCATTTCCTTGATGTCGGTGACAACGCGCGCGGCGCCCGCGCGCAGGAATTCATCCGTCTTCCCCCGATCAGCAACCAGTGCAATCGCAACGTCGCCATTGGCGCGGGCACTGCGAACTTCGTCCAACGTGTGACACACAATCCACTCATCAGCCCCCTGGGTGCTTGGCTTCAGTGCGGTGCGCAGCGCGCGCACAAGGCGCTGACACTGAATCTCATCGCCGGGGCATGTGATGCGAAGCGATTCCCCAAGAACCGGATCGCCACTGTAGGCGCGGATTGAAATGCCAAGGCTTGCCAGCGCGTCACGAATCCAGAGCGCGCGCGAATCCGTGATGAAGACGAAATTCGCCTCCGACGCGGAATGCCGCACGCCCAGTTCATCCAGCACCCCGCCCAGCGCGCGACGATCCGCCCGCACCTGTTTCACGAACTTCTCCATCGCGCCGTGGTCCGCTTCGATGCGCGCCGCCGCCAGCGCAATCGACGGGCGCGCGACGGCGTAGGGCCCACCGGACGCGCGCATCCAGGAAATCAGGTCCTCGTTTGCGCTCACCGCGTAGCCAACACGCAGGCCCGCAAGGCCCCACGCCTTCGACAACGTGCGCGCCACGATCGCGTTGGGAAATTGCAGCGCGAAGGAGGTCATGTCTTCATCAGCGAATTCCACGTAGGCATGATCGAGCAGGATCACCGCCTGAGGCGCCGCTTCCGCCAAGCGCGCAAAGTCCTCCCTGATTGCCACCGTACCCGTGGGGTTGTTTGGCGAAACCATCGCGATCAACGCCGTGTTCGGCTTGATCTCCCTCAGCATCTCGTCGGTGGGGAACGCGCCACTCCACCATTTCACTTCACGGATTGAAGCGCCAGCGATCCTTGCGTAGCGTGGTAGCATTTCGAACGACGGATTGGTGAGCAGCAACTCGCGGCCCGGCGCCAACACCGCGCGGCACAAGCGATCCAGCGCATCATCCGCCCCTGCGGTCACGATCAAGTTCGCCGGTTCCACCCCGTTGCGCATCGCCAGCAGCCTCTGCACGGCGGAGGCATCGGGATAGCGCCGCATCACGTCGGGGCCGATTTCCTGAATGCGCTTCAGCAACGCCGCATCGGGCGCGCCGCCTTCGTTCGCATCCAGCTTCAGATCGATCGGCGCGGGGTGCTTCGGAACGGAATAGGCCTTCACTCCGTCGATGCCCGGCGCGGGTTTGATTTTTGCCTCGGCGATTGTGGTCATGGAACGATCTGCGACAATCCCGTGACCACCACGTCCGTTCCCCCCGCGGCCTTCAGCTTCGGAATCAGCATTGGAAGCTCCTTGCGCGGCACCGCCGCCTTCACCGCGTAGCCCGATTCCCCATGCAGCGGGGAAATTGTTGGTTCACGCATGGAAGGCAGTTGCGCAATCAGCGTTTCCAGCTTGTCGGCCGTGACGTTCACTTCCAGCATCACCCGCTTGCGCGCCTCCAGCACGGAGCGCATCAGCATCAGCACGCGGTTGATCTCCTCCATCTTCGCAGCATTCTTCACCACGGCGGGATGCGCATAGAGACGCGTCGAGGACTTCATCACCTCATCAATGATCACGAGGTCGTTTGCTTCCAGCGTCGCGCCCGTCGCCGTGTTGTCCACGATGATGTCCGCGTCCTCCGGCGGGAAGACCTCCGTCGCACCGTAGGAACGCACGAAGGTTGCATCGATGCCGCTGCGCTTGATCCAGATTTTCGTCAGCGTTTCGTATTCGGAAGCAACGAGCAGCTTTCGCCCTGCGGGGAGCTTGCCTTCCACGAGCAACGACTTCGGCGCGGCGACCACGATGCGAACCGGGTCCAGTTCCGTATCAAGCAACTCGACGAGGTCGGCTTTCAACTCCTTCACCCAGTCCGCGCCGGCGAAGCCGATGTCGCGGCTGCCAAGG
>JADZDZ010000121.1 GCA_020850785.1 Candidatus Sumerlaeota bacterium
CCACTCATGTATTGCTACACGCGTACGACTTGCATGCCTAATCCACGCCGCCAGCGTTCATTCTGAGCCAGGATCAAACTCTCCATGAGTTTATCCTTTTATTCCAAAGCACGCCCATGACATACGCCACGGGACGCGCAAGGCAAACCTTGCAAAGAACAGCCAAAAAGAGCCATCCCCCACAAAGCCAAAAACAAACAAAGGCATTTAGACAGGGTTGGATGCCGGAAGCCCCAACAAAGGAACCACCGCACACCCACACAAAACCAAAACCATCCATCCGGATTTCAAAGAACAGAGCCGAAGGGAAACCAAGCCCCGCAACACACACACACCCAACAAGACGCGAGAACATCCAACCGCGGCACCCAATCCCACTCGCCGCTTTGCGCCCCGCCCAGATCATGAGTTCGGGATTTGTCAGGGACCCTTCAGTCCCGGTACTGCCACCCCGCGAACCAGGAGGGCGGCGAAGCCCCACCTGCGCAAGGGACGAAGAGGAAGCCCCAACCCACCCCCGCATGTCAATAGCCAAAAACACAAAAATTCATCTTTTTTGACGGGGACGTACGAGCCTGCGGAGAGTGCGGGGAAGATGGCGAAGCGGCATGCGCGACGGGAGGCGCGAGCACATTGCCAGTGAATCCCTGTTTTCTCAGGAAATTGCTGGATTTTCGTGTATAGATGTCTATCTGTCTATACGATGCGATGGGGCACGACCACCGATGCACCGGATGAACGGCGCGTCAGGCCGGCTCCGAAAAAGCCGATGCCCACGGGCGAGAATGCCGTGATAACAAGTATTGAAAATGGCATCCGTTGAGGCGGGTTTCGGCATGGTGGTGTGTGCCCACGGAAAGGGATCGCGTCGGGGTCAGCACCTGCTTGACATCGGAGGCTGAATGCGCTGGGTTTAATCGCCGCGTTCACGCGGAATGATGTTATTTTACCCTCAGGAGGGTTCGCACCGATGCCTGAGTTCGCATATGAGGCGCTCGACAAGGGCGGCAAACAGGTTCGTGGTATCATCGACGCGGCGAACGAGGAAGTGATCGTCGAGAAGCTTCGCGGTATGGGTTATTATCCGCTGAAGGTGGCGATGCACAAGAAGAGCGCGGCGAATGCCGACCATTTCGCGATGCCCGGCTTGAAGCTCATTTTTCATCGCATCAAGACCAAGCACGTCATGACTTTCACGCGGCAGCTTGCGACGTTGATCGACGCGGGCCTGCCGATCATTCGATCTTTGACGATTCTCCGTGAGCAGGTGGAATCGGCGATCTTCAAGGATAAGATCGGGGACATGATCAATCACATCGAGTCGGGCGGTTCGCTTTCCGAATCGATGGCGCGGCACCCGAAGGTGTTCGACAATTTGTATGTGAACATGGTGCGCGCGGGGGAAATCGGCGGTGTGCTGGAAGCGGTGCTCAACAAGATTGCCGAGTTTCTGGAGAAGGCTCAGGCGCTGAAGGGGAAGGTGAAGTCGGCGATGATGTATCCGCTCGTCGTCAGCTTGCTGGCCATCGGCATCGTGTCCTTCATTCTGATCGTGATCATTCCAAAATTCCAGGACATCTTCGCGCAGCTTGGTGCGGAGCTGCCATGGCTGACGCTCATGCTGATCAAGGCGTCATACATCCTCGCGCACCAGACGATCTGGGTGATCCTTGGCGCTGTCGTGATCTGGTTCATCTACAGCAAGATCAACAGTACGAAGGAAGGGAAGTTCGTGTTCGACACGATCAAGTTGAAGATCGTGGTGCTGGGGCCGTTGCTGAAGAAGATCGCCATCACGCGTTTCGCCGGCACGCTGGCGACGTTGATTCACGCGGGCGTTCCGATTCTGCAGGCGTTGGACATCGTGCGTGACACGTCCGGCAACGAGGTTGTGGCGCGCGCCATGGACAAGGTTTACAACTCGGTGAAGGACGGCGACACGATTCACGAACCGTTGTCGAAGTGCCCGATCTTCCCGCCGCTCGTCGTACACATGGTTGCCGTCGGCGAGGAAACCGGTGCCATTGACCTGATGCTTATCAAGGTTGCGGAAGCCTACGAACGCGAAGTGGACGACACGGTGAACGCGCTCACCTCGATCCTTGAGCCGGTGCTGATCGTGTTCCTTGGTGCCATCGTCGGCGTCATCGTCGTGGCGCTCTATCTGCCACTGTTCTCGATCCCGAAGCTGATCAAGGGATAGGAAAGCCACCAAAGAAGAAACAAGAAGGGCGGCCGGTCATCCGGTCGCCCTTTTTTTTGATGATGCGGCGTTTGAATGTGCTGTCTATACGTTCAGGGCATTTTTCGAAACACTGTGGCTATCCAGAGATTGAGCAGACGGGACGCCAATGCCACGAAAACAGCGCGTCGTCGGCTGTGCGCTGAAGGGGATTATTCCACGTTGGTGGAAATCTGAATTCCCAAATCGTCGATCTTGTTGAAGAGCGTCTTGTAGGAGATGCCGAGGCGTTTGGCCGCTTCGGATTTGTTTCCTTTGCAGATTTTCAGTGCGCGAATGACGGCGGCTCGCTGCGCGTCGGAGGAAACTTCGTCCAGTTCGCGTACGCTGCCGCCGGCGCCCAGATCAAGGAGGTATTCATCGTTGGAAGCAGTGGGCCGCGGGGCGTAGGAGGCCGCGTGTTCATGGTCGCCAGCCGCGGGGGATCGCAGGACGCCGAGTCCGCCGCCGATCCCTTGGGCCTGTGCAACAAGGCTGTTCACGTCCTGCAGCACGGTGGCCTTTTCGATGGCGTTTTGGAGTTCGCGGATGTTGCCGGGCCAGTCGTAGGCCTTGAGCACCTGCAACTGGGCATCGGTGAGTTTTAATTTGGCGATGTGATGGCGCTTGGCGAACTTGTTGAGGAAATATTCGATCAGGTGCTGGATGTCCGCGCGGCGCTCGCGCAGCGGCGGCAGCGAAATGGGAATCACGTTCAGGCGATAATACAAATCCTCGCGGAAGGCCTTCTGGCGTACGGCTTCCTGAAGGTCTCGGTTGGTTGCCGCGATCACACGCACATCGACGGTGATTTCCTTCTCGCCGCCGACGCGCGTGAATCGTTGTTCCTGCAGCACGCGCAGCAGTTTCACCTGCAACGACATGGGCATGTCGCCGACTTCATCGAGGAAGAGCGTGCCGTGGTCCGCCAGTTCAAATTTTCCGCGCGCCAACGCATGGGCACCCGTGAAGGCTCCGCGTTCGTGGCCGAAGAATTCGCTTTCGAGCAGCGTCTCCGGCAGTGCGGCGCAGTTGATCGCGACGAAGGGGGAGTGGCGCCGGTTGCCGTTGAAGTGGATCGCCTGCGCGACGAGTTCCTTTCCCGTGCCTGATTCGCCGTGGATGAGGACGCTCGTCTTGAGCGATGAAATCTGGCGGATCGTCTTGAAAATGTCAGTGAGTCGCGGGTCCCGCCCGACGATGGGGAGCGGCAGGTTGTCCGCGCCAACAAGCGTTGGGTGGCTCATCTCCGCATCGGTGATCAGTCACTTGCTTTCACGCACCTTCCGCAGCGCCGACTTGATGCGGGCGTTGTCGAAGGGCTTGATGAGGAAGTCCACCGCGCCGTGGGACATGGCCTTCACGGCGGCGTCCACGCTGCCGTAGGCCGTGATGACCACAAGCCCCGCGTCATTTCCCATTTGCTTGAGGCGGTCTATCACTTCGAGGCCGTTCATGCCGGGGAGTGAAAGGTCCAGCACGATGGCGTCGTGTGAGTCCTTGTCTGATTCGACCAGCTTCACCAGTTCCTCACCGCTCGCGCAGGCCGTGACTTCCCAACCGTCCTCCGTCAGGATGTCCTGCAGCACGCGCCGCATGTTTTTCTCGTCGTCGCAGACGATAACCCGGTTGTTGGAATTTTTCGGCATTCCTGTTCCCTGTGGCGTGGTGAAGCGTGGGGAAAAAAAATGCCCCCGCTTTCGCAGGGGCTTCAAGTGATTTTGGGATCGATTGACTGTTACGAAACGCTGGCGCCGTAGAAACTAAGCACGGTGTTGGCGACTTCGCTGATCTGCTTCTTCTTAAGGCCGGGGGCGATGGGGAGCGAAATCGCGCGCTTGGCGAGGTCCTCGGAAACGGGAAATGCGCCCTGCTTGTAGCCGAGGGATTCGAAGGCGGGGTGCAGGTGGAGCGGCGTCGGGTAGTAGATGCCGAAGCCGATGCCCTTCTCCGTAAGATGCGCCGCCAGCTTGTCGCGATCCGGCACGAGCACGGTGTACATGTTGTAGACGGAGGAAAGGTCGTCCTTGAAGGGGGGCGTCTGCACGGGGGAGCCCTTGAAGAGCTGCGTGTAGAGGCGTGCGTTCTCAACGCGTTCCCAGTTGTTTTCGTCAAGGTCCTGCAGCTTGAGCGACAGAAGGGCTGCCTGCACCGCATCAAGGCGGCTGTTGTAGCCGATCATGTCATGCTCGCCCTTGCCGCCGATGCGGCCATGTTCGCGCAGGCGGCGGATTGACTCCGCGTTCTTCTCGTCGCCGGTTGTCACGAAGCCGCCATCGCCGATGGCGCCCAGGGTGCGGGTGGGGTAGAAGCTGAAGCATCCGAACTGGCCGAAGCTGCCAAGGCGGCGGCCATTCACGCGCGCGCCGGCCGCGTGGCGCATGTCTTCCATCACCGTCACGGAATAGGTGCGGGCCACCGTGCAGATGCGATCAATTTCGCAGGCGTTGCCGAAAAGGTGAACCGCCACGAGCGCCTTCGTGCGCGACGTGATCGATGCCATCATCAGGTCCGCATCAATGCAGTAGGTGTCCGGCCGCACGTCCACGAGCACGGGCGTTGCGCCAAGGCGGGCGATCACGTCGGCACAGCGGCCAAAGGTGAAGGCGGGGCAAAGCACTTCGTCCTCCG